>CAZEQD010000032.1:0-23718 GCA_964514305.1 uncultured Eubacteriales bacterium | reverse complement strand
GCCTATATTACGGGACAAGTCATAAACATAAATGGTGGTATGTTTATGTAGCTTCAGCCCAATTTAATTCTAATTATTATTAAGAGGAGGAGAAAAATATGGAAAGAGATGAATTATTGAAGAAGATCAAAGCAATTGTGGCTGATAAATTGAGCATTAGTGAGGAGCAAGTAACCGAAGAAGCTTCATTTATCGATGATTTAGGGGCAGATTCTTTGGATACAGTGGAATTAGTCATGGCCCTCGAAGATGAATTTAATCTTGATATTCCCGATGATGAAGCTGAAAAATTAACCACTGTGGGCAAAGCCATGGATTATGTACTTGCCCGCCTAGACCAAAAATCTGATAAATAAGGCAATCTAAATTTTCTATGGAAAAAAGCGAGGCTTTTGGCCGAGAGCTATCTCTGAGGAGAGTAGTTGTTACTGGCATTGGACTAGTTACTCCCTTAGGGATAGGGACAGAGCTCACCTGGCAGGCTCTCTTGGCCGGGAAGAATGGTATCGATCGTATTTCAAGATTTGAAGTGGCCGACTACTCCTCTCAGATGGCTGGTGAGGTCAAAAATTTTAATCCCCTTGATTTTATAGAGAAAAGAGAGGCCCGCAAAATGGACCTTTTTATTCAATATGCCATGGTGGCCGCCCAGCTGGCAGTTGAAGATGCAGCTCTGCCTATCCAAGCTTTGGAAGGGGAACAATGTGGTGTTTATGTCGGCTCAGGCATAGGAGGCATTGGTTCTATTGAGGATACCCATAAAGTCCTGTTGAATAAAGGACCCGGCCGCGTTTCGCCCTTTTTTTTAGTGTCTACCATTATCAATGAGGCTTCCGGCCAGATTTCTATAAAGTATAGAGCCAGGGGACCTAATTCAGCCACGGCCACAGCCTGTTCTACCGGAACCCATGCTATCGGCGATTCTTACAGAATTATAGCTAGGGGAGAGGCAGACCTGATGATCGCTGGCGGGGCCGAAGCGCCCATTACTCCTTTAGGGCTGGCTGGCTTTTGTGCTATGAGAGCACTCTCTCAGAGGAATGAGCAGCCAGCTAAAGCTTCTAGGCCTTTTGATGCCTATAGGGATGGCTTTGTTATAGGCGAAGGTGCAGGTATTGTTATCCTGGAGGAATTGGGCAGAGCCCTGAAACGGGGAGCCAGAATTTATGCTGAACTAGTTGGCTATGGTATGAGTGGTGATGCCTATCACGTGACTGCTCCCTGCCTGGATGGCGATGGTCCCTATCGAGCCATGAGAAGAGCTCTGGAAGAAGCCAGCGTAAATCCTCAGGAGGTTGATTATATTAATGCTCACGGGACTTCTACTCCCTTTAATGATAAGATCGAAACTTTGGCAATAAAGCGTTTGTTTGGCAGCTATGCTGATCAAATAGGCGTGAGTTCGACCAAGTCAATGATGGGTCATTTGTTAGGAGCGGCCGGAGGGGTGGAGGCTGGAATAACCGCCTTGAGTGTTAAACATCAGATTATGCCTCCGACTATCAATTATGAATTTCCTGATCCTGAATGTGATCTGGATTATGTTCCTAACCAGGCCCGTCCAGGCAAAATAAGATATGCTCTTAGTAATTCTTTTGGCTTTGGTGGTACTAACGGAACTCTTCTTTTTAAGAAGTTTGAAGAATAAGCCAGCTGCCAGGCTTATCTTCGCCTAATGTTCTTGATGATTGGCAAATTCTTGATGGGAGGTGTCCTTGAATATTTATGTTTTAGTCAAAAGGGTTCCTGATACAGAATCCAAAATAGGGATAGATCATGAGCGGAAGGCGATCATTGAAGAGGGATTAACCTTTGTTCTTAATCCTTATGATGAATACGCAGTCGAAGAAGCCCTGCGTCTTAAAGAAGCCAAAGGTGGCAAAGTAACCGTTCTCTCAGTCGGAAGCCAAGAAACGGTAGTGATCCTCAAGAAATGCTTAGCTATGGGGGCCGATGAGGCCGTTTTAATTAAGGATAAGACAGGTGAAACCTATGATGGCTTAAGAACAGCTAAAATCATTGCCCAGGTTTTTAAGACGAAATTCAATGCTTACGATCTGTTGCTTTTTGGTAAACAATCAGTGGGCGCGGATAATTCCCAAATACCGGCTATGGTCGCGGAATTTTTGGATCTTCCCCAGGTAAATGTAGTCACCAAACTGGAGATTGAAGGAGACAAAGGCCTGGCCCTGAGAGAGATTGAGGGCGCTTCAGAGAAAGTGGAATTCTCTTTGCCAGCGGTCATTAGTGCTCAGAAAGGATTAAATGAGCCCCGTTATGAGACATTGAGAGGGATTATGATGGCCAAGAGAAAAGAAATTCCAGTTATAAGCCTTGAGGAGTTAGGGATGGGGGAAGAGAAGCTGGAACCTCAGCTAAATATTTTAAACCTTGAATATCCGCCACCTCGGGAAGCGGGCCGAAAAATAGAAGAAGAACCAGCAATAGCAGCTAAAAAATTAGTTGAATTTCTCCATAATGAAGCCAAGGTTATCTGAGAGGAATAAAATGATTTTAGTCTATATTGAACAAAGAGAAAATAAAGTTAAGAAATCTTCCTTAGAAGCTTTATCTGAAGGCAAGAGAAGAGCCGATGATTTAAAGACTGAAGTGGCTGCTGTTTTAGTTGGAAGCGATTTGTCTCATCTGGCCGAGGAGCTGTTTCCTTACGGAGCTTCACAGGTTTATCTTTTGGAGAATCCCTCCCTCAGCAGTTATTCTACTCAGGCCTTTGCCCAGGCCCTAATGTCTTTAATAGAAGAGATAAAACCGGAGATTATTTTCCTGGCGGCTACAGCTCAAGGTAGGGATTTGGCTCCGCGGTTAGCGGCTAAACTTCAAGTAAGCTTGGCGTCTGATTGTATTCAGACAGCTATCAAGGATGAACGCCTGCAGCTTCGCCGTCCGATTTTTGCCGGCAAAGCATATTTAACTCTGAGCTTGAGCTCATCTCCTCAAATGGCTACTCTAAGGCCTAATGTCTTTCCTCTGCTTTCTCCTTCAGATAATAAAGGAGAGATAATAACCAAAGAAGTAAATATTAGTCCCGATCAGCTAAAAGCCAAAGTCGTGGAAATTGTTAAAGGCGAAGGAGAAGAGCTTGATGTTACTGAAGCATCCATCGTGGTTTCCGGGGGACGAGGAATGAAAGGCCCGGAAAATTTTGAACTACTGCATCAATTGACTGTTCTCTTGCCGCAGGCAGCGGTAGGGTCCTCCCGGGCTGCGGTTGATGCCGGCTGGATAGACCATCAACATCAAGTGGGGCAAACAGGCAAGACAGTCTCTCCCAATCTCTATATGGCCTTTGGTATTTCAGGAGCTATCCAGCACTTAGCGGGTATGTCCTCATCTAAATATATTGTAGCTGTTAACAAAGATCCTGATGCTCCTATTTTTAAGGTGGCAGATTTTGGTGTCGTCGGAGATTTATTTAAAGTTATTCCCTGTCTAAAAGAAGAGTTAGAGAAGATAAAATAAGTTTCAGCTCTTTCCAGAATACTCAGTAATTTTCAGCCAACAGTTCATAGTAAGCCTGAGAATGATCGCAATCAGGACATTTTTCTGGCGGTTCGGTTCCTTCATGAATATAACTGCAGTTGCGGCATTTCCATTTAGTAACTTTTTCCGGCTTGAATACTCTACCTTTTTTGATGTTATCTAAGAGAGCCAGATATCTTTTTTCATGCTGCCGTTCGGTCACGGCTATGGAGAGCATGACCTTGGCTATACTAGGAAAGCCTTCTTGTTCAGATGCCTCTGCAGATTGAGGATACATTATGGTCTGTTCATAGTGTTCTCCCTCAGCCGCCGCTTTCAGGTTGTCGGCTGTGCTGGCGATTAGGCCTGCAGGATAGGAAAATGTTTTTTGGGAATTTATTTTTATTGTTCAGACTTGAGGAGTGGCAGGAGAAGCTGGTTTTTGTCTGAGCGGCTCTCGCCCACGCTAGTGACATAAATAGCCGGTTTATCTACGACCGGACATTTGTACTCGCAAATGCCACAGCCGATGCAAAGATCGGGCTCAACTACTGGGGCGGCTGGCGTTTTTATCGTTCCGTCAGGCTGCTTAACCTCGATTTTAACCAGTTTAATAGCCTTGGGCGAGGTGGGACAGTGTTCTTCACAGACAATGCAGTTTGTGCCCAGATTGTAGGGAATGCATCTGTTTTCATCAACAAAGGCAGTGCCAATAGTCACTTTTAATTTTTCCTCAACGGTCAGCTCCTTAATAGCTCCGGTGGGGCAGACTTGTGAACAGAGGCAGCAATAATATTCACAATAACCGATAGTCGGGACCAGTCTTGGCGTCCATAAACCTTCAGGACCGGCTTCACCTAAAACTGGCTGTAGAGCATTGGTAGGGCAGGCTTTCATGCATTCGCCACAGCGGACACATTTTTGGAGAAATTGCTCTTCGGGTAAAGCTCCTGGGGGGCGAATCAATTGAGGGGAAGCTCGTTTTCGAGAAGAAGAAATCCGGAAAAAAGGAACTACTAAGAGGCCCAGAATGGAAGAGAAAATTAATTTGCGGCGGGAAAGGTTAGTTACTCCAATATCCTCTGTCTGGGTTTTAACTGGAAAGCTAATGGCGTTGGTGGGACAAATGGCTGCACAGGTAAAACAATAATCGCATTCTGAATTTTTCCACTCGTTCTGGGGATATGGAATGGCCTCGGTTTGACAGTGGAGATTGCACAATCCACATTGAATACATGTCTTGGAATTAATTCGCAGCTTGAGTATATTCCACCTGGAAAATAATCCCAGCAGAGCACCAAGAGGACAGAGATAACGGCACCAGAATCTTTCGTAGAGGAGGTTGAGAAGGAGAATACCGCTAAAAATGAGGCCAATCAGGAAGCTCTGGATGAAGATAGAATTAACAGCCAGATTCTCATTGAACTGAACTAGACTATCAGCCAGGGAACTTAGGTGAAGATAATAAATCAAGCTTATCACAGCATTGAAGCCATAGTTGAAGGCTGGTAAAAAACTGAGCGCTAGAGAGCGGTAGAGAAGGGAAAGGGGATCAATAAAGCCCACCAGATCTAAACTAAGAACAGCTCCCACTAAAACGACAATCAGGATGTAGTATTTTAGACTAGGCTGGATAACCTTTTGTTTATTTTTGGGTTGAGGCCGAAGCAGCTTTGATTTTTTAAAAAGGAAAGAGAAGAATTGATGGATAGAACCTAAAGGGCAGACCCAGCCGCAGACAACCCGACCGAGGATGAAAGTAATGATAATGGTAGCTGAGGCAAAAATAAAGGAAAAGAAGACAGATCGGGAAGCGAGCATGGTGGTTAAAGCCAGCAAAGGATCAAATTGAAAGAAAATTTCAACCGGACCGATATAGTCCTGTCCCGGAAAGTGAGTTTTTAAGAGCAAGTAGAAAAAGAGGACGAAAAAGAATATTTGGCTCAGAATGCGCAGGGATTGGATGAGGCGGTATTTTTTAGATGGTTTTTTCGGCAATTTCGAACTTCTCCAACTCGATCTCTCCCAGGCCTTTTTGATGGGCAAGCCGAAGATAGCCAAGTTCCTCTGGTTTGATATTAAAAAAAGTGGCTCCCAGAGCATCTACCCCTACATAATCAACGCCAGCGGCTACAGTTTTAAATAGCATAGCATCAGACAATCTCCCTCCCTGAGGGCCGTTTCTGATGAGAATTCTGTAAGCGTCTAAAACGGTTAGGCATGGATTAAAAAAGACGGCTAAATCGGTAATAGCTAAATCAAGCTGTTGATGCAGTTGATTGCGGTTACCGCCCAAGGCTCCCAACCAATTTTTCATACCCATCGTCAATCTAGCCAGGCTGTGGGTTTTAGCAATAGGCATGTTGATTATTTTATCGACTTCAACAAAGTCAGTATAAACTTCCCACTCCTTGAGCCATTCTCCATGAAGAGGCATTTTTTTCAAGCGGTGAGGATTGGGAAAAAGGACTTTGGCTCCAGCTTTCTTGGCAGCAGCAGCAATGCCTGAACGGGCGTAAGTTCTTCTGGCCGGATTACAAGGATTATCGATGACCTTGACTTCTTTGGCTTTAGCTTCAAGGCAGAGTTCCACTATAGTTTTGACCACCTCTGGGTTGGTACAGGCAGCCTGTTGGGGAGTTCTATCCCAACCAATATTTGGTTTGACCACTACTACATCCCCTCTTGATATAAACTGCTGAATGCCTCCCAAGGCCTTTATGGCTTCTATTGTTATCTGGGATGGAGAATCACCATGGATTAAAGCCAAGTCGGGTTGCTGTTTGGGCTGGGAAAAAAGAGAAGGATTCAAACCAGCTATTAAACCGCCCACAGCTAAGTCCTTTAGAAAATCTCTTCTTCTCATGAGAGCTAATCCTTTCCTAAAGAGTGAATGTAATCTAAGATGCCTTGATAAATTCCCTGAGCGATTAATTGGCGGTAGCTGGCTGTTTTCAACCTAGCTTCTTCTTGAGGATTGCTCAAATGGGAGATTTCCACCAAGACTGAAGGCATATTGCCGCCAATCAGGACCCAAAAAGGGCCGCCTTTAACACCCAGATCTTTAACACTTTTATATTTCTGAGCTAAAGTTTTGACCAAGTTCTTTTGAATTTTTTCAGCTAGTTCTTTTGATTCCACAATTTTACTGTTCTGGACAATTTTCTTAATTATATCTTTCATTTGACTTATATTTTTTTGGGAAGTAGCGTTTTCGCGGGCAGCAATAGTATTGACTGAAAGATCTTGACTGAAATTAAGATAAAAGGTTTCCACGCCTGAGCGTTTTTTGCTAGGATTGGCATTGGCGTGAATGGAAATGAAAATATCGCCCTGTTTCTGGTTAGCAATGACCGTCCTATTTTCCACAGGGATAAGAATATCTGATTCCCTTGTAAGGACAACTTGCCAGGAGTTGTGGTGGCTTAACAGATTTTTCAAGCGCTGACAGACATCCAGCACAACCTTCTTTTCTTGGAGACCACTGGCTCCGATACAGCCGGGATCGGTGCCGCCATGGCCAGGATCAATAATAATTCGTTCAATTCCCAATCCTAATTGGCGGACTAAACTGTAACCGGATTTGGCCGGCTGAGGAGATTGAGGAACTTTAGAGGCAGAGGAATCACTGGGCAAGCTTTTCGGATAAATATCAATCACTATCCTAAAAGGGTCGAATAGATGGAAAACCCGGTAGTGTTTGACTTGGCTGAAATCAAGGTCAACCACCACTCTAACAGTGGAATGGTTTTTTTGAGCAATTCTTATTTGTCTTATATATTGATTGTTGACCAAGAACATTTTTTTATGAAGGAGGGGATTGAGCTTAGCTTGATAGATATCGACATAAATTCTATCGGGTTCTTTAAGCTGATTAAAGCTGTACTCACGAAGCTGACCAATATCGACTACAACTCGAGTGTAGGTGGGGTGGGTAAAAGGTCGGAGATTATAAATTTCAATCCGAGGGTCACTCCTGCTAAAGCTAACGGGCTGAAGAAGAAGAATAACAACAACGCCAATGGCAACCTTCTTGAGAGAAAAGTTTGAATAACTCATTCTCTATTAATTTTAGATAAATGCTATTATACTGTCGATTGACCTTATCAGGCCCCAAATTTTTTTAATTTGCCAGCATGGGCTAGCATTAAAGGCATGGCATAAATAGCCGGAAAGCGGCCTAAATAACCCTGACTGCATTCTCTTTCAGAAAAAGACGATACTCTATCAGGCTGAGAGGTGGCTGAGTGAAGGAGGAAGGGATTGGGATGCCAAGAATGGGATTTAAGGAGACAGGGAGTTGAATGATCTGAGGTTACTACCAAGACATCAGGGCGGAGGCGGAGAAGCTGGGGCAAATGGGCATCTACTTCTTCAATGACTGCTTTTTTGGCTTGATAATTACCATCTTCTCCATATGAATCAGTTTTTTTGACATGAACATAAAAGAAGTTAAAATCATTAAAAATTTGAGTCACGGTTGCCAAAAGATCAGGAATTCCTTCCTCGGGATGAGCCAAATCCATGCCCACCAGCCTAGCTAAACCTTTGTACATAGGATAATGGGCTACGGCTACGGGCTTTAATTTATAGAGTTCTTCCATGGTCGGGAGGGAAGGATGTTTGGCAAATCCCCGTAAGAGTATGGTATTGGCTGGTTGAGAATGACTTAGAATCTCAGTTACCTCTTTAACAAAGCTATTAACTAAGTTGGCTGTAGGTTCAGCCTTGGTAGTAAGAGGTTTGGCTAAAACAGGTAGCTTGCCTTCCTTTTGGGGGTCAGCATCAGAGAGGGCATCAGACAGATTATGGCCACTGAATTTGACCACAAAGCGATGTTCTCGGCCTGGGTAAAGGGTAATAGTTATATTTTTTTGCTTTTTGAGAGAGTGATTGATCAGCTGACAAAGTTGCTTATTCTGCTCAGTTGCTATTCTTCCAGCCCGGCGATCAACAATCAAGCCCTCTTTTAAAGTAGCGAAATTTCCTCGGGCCACTAAATCGTTAGGGCTTACTTCTACGCCTATGCCAAGTGCCTCTAAAATCCCTCTTCCTAAAATATACTTGGTGGGCTCATAGCCGAATAAGGCAAGGTGGGCCGGGCCACTGCCTGGAGTGATACCCCTGAAAACAGGATCGGTTAAACCGCAAACACTTTGGGCGGCCAAGGCATCAAGATGAGGCGTCTGGGCCGCTTCTAAAGGAGTTTTTCCTTCCTGGGGAAGACCTCCCAGCCCGTCAAGGACCAACAGGACAATTTTAGTCTTTGTCTCGATGGTTAAATCTTTGATCAGTTTTTCCCGGTCCATAATAGTAAAAACTATATGAAATTATTAAAAGGATGTCAATTTTCTTTAAAATTGTTTTGTGTTAAAATCGAAGCATGGATAAGGTTATTGTCCTTGATTTTGGCTCCCAGTATACTCAACTTATAGCTCGTAAAATCAGAGAATTGGGAGTCTATTCTGAAATATTGCCTTTTGATTTCCCCTTGGCTCGAGCCGAGCTGTTGGCCAGAATATCCAACAGGATTGTCAATGGGGTGGCTGGAGTTAATCGGGTTGTCTATGATATAACCACTAAACCTCCAGCGACCATCGAGTGGGAATAACCAGCAGCCAGGGCCTTAGGGCCTCGGGCCATTAAAGCTTAAGTAAAGAATGAGGCCGCCGAGGATTTTCCCCATAAAAGAATTAATTAGCTAAGAGGTTAGAGCGAGGTAGAAATGGAGCCTTTATTTATCCATCTTCATAATCATTCAGAATATAGTATTTTAGATGGCGCCTTAAGGATTGAATCTTTAATTGAAGCTGCTTGGCAATTAAAAATGCCAGCTGTAGCTCTTACTGACCATGGTAACATTTTTGGGGCGGTCAGTTTTTTTAGGAAAGCCAAAGAGAAAGGCATCAAACCTATTTTAGGCTGTGAACTTTATGTCGCCCCCTATAGCCGATTTGATAAGAAGTTGGACAAGCATACGCCTTCTCATTTCCACTTAACCGTTTTGGTTAAGGATGAAATAGGCTATAAGAATCTCTGCCAATTGATTACTAAAAGCTACTTAGAAGGTTTTTATTATCGTCCGCGGGTTGATAGAGATCTTTTAGCTCAGTACAGTCAGGGTTTAATCGCTCTCTCAGGCTGCTTGAGAGGGGAAATCCCTTACTATTTAGCCCGGGACGAGATGGATAAAGCAGAAAGAACAACCTTGGAGTATGCTTCCTTCTTTGCCAAAGGAGATTTCTACATCGAAATTCAAGACCACGGCCTTAAAGATCAGGCGAAAGTTAATCCCCGCTTGATAGAACTGGCTAAAAAGCTTGGCTTACCTCTCGTGGCTACCAATGATTGTCATTATTTAACTCAGGCTGAGTCCGAAAGTCACGATGTTTTACTCTGTATACAAACTAATAAAAAGGTCAGCGAGCAGAATAGAATTAGATTTGAGACTCAAGAATTCTATTTTAAATCTGGTTCAGAAATGGCCAAGCTCTTTAGCCATATTCCTGAAGCCATCCAGAATACAGTCAAGATTGCTTCTCAATGTCATTTTGATTTCCCCACTGGAGGTCATTTTCTGCCCCAGTTTAAACCGCCTCCTGGATTTTCCTTGGCTAGCTACTTCGATCAGGTGGTTAAGGAAAGTTTCTTAAAGCGGATGAAACAAATTGAAGCCATCCAAGAGGAAGGGGAGCGGCCTGATCCAAGCCAGTATGAAGAAAGGTTAGCTAAAGAAGTTAAGCTGGTCAAAGAAATGGGATTTGAAGGCTATTTTTTAATTGTCTGGGATCTTATTCAAATGGCCAGATCAAGAAACATTCCCGTGGGTCCGGGCAGAGGCTCAGCTGCCGGTAGCCTGCTGGCCTATTGTTTGGAGATTACGGATATAGACCCCCTCCAATATGACCTCCTCTTTGAGAGATTTCTCAATCCTGAGAGAATCACCCTGCCTGATATTGATATAGATTTTTGTGGCCGGCGACGAGATGAAATAATTGCCTATGTGACCGAAAAATACGGGCGGGAGAATGTCTGTCAAATCATAACTTTCGGAACCATGGCTGCCCGCCAGGCTGTGAGAGATGTAGGCAGGGCCTTAGAAGTTCCTCTGCCTGAGGTCGATAAAATTGCTAAAATGATTCCTCCCTACGGGCCGGAAGCCACTATTGAAGGTGCTTTAAATAATATTCCTCAGTTGAGAGAGTTAAGAGATAAAAATGCTAAGATTGCTCATCTTCTGTCCACAGCCCAGAAGTTGGAAGGTCAAGTACGTCATCCTTCTATTCATGCAGCTGGCATTGTTATTGCTCCTCAACCATTAGTCGAATTCATGCCTCTTTACCAGTCAGTTAAGGGTGAAATTACAACCCAGTTTCCAATGCAGGATATAGAGGCTTTGGGTTTGCTTAAAATGGATTTGCTGGGCCTTCGGAATTTAACCGTCATCCAGGATACTATAGAGCTGGTAGAGCGAGATTCAGGCCAAAAGATAGATATGAAAAACGTGCCCCTTAATGACCCTCCAACCTTTGAGGTCTTTAAGTCAGGCAATACCGATGGTGTCTTTCAGTTCGAGAGCCGGGGTATGAAAGATTTACTCCGCAACTTTAAACCAGAGAGTTTCCGTGATTTGATTGCTTTAAATGCCCTTTATCGGCCGGGGCCTCTGAAAAGCGGCATGACTGATGAATTCATCAAACGTAAAAATCATCCAGAACGGATAAGCTATGAATGTCCTGAACTGGAGCCTATTCTTAAAGAGACCAAAGGTATCATTGTTTATCAGGAGCAGGTAATGAAGATTGCTACTGAACTGGCTGGCTTTTCTCTAGCCGAAGCTGATATTCTGCGCAAAGCCATGGGTAAAAAGGTAACCTCAATGATGAAAGCTCAACGGCAGAGATTTATTCAGGGAGCTAAAAAGAGAGGTTTAAGCGCAGCTAAGGCCATTAAAATTTTTGACCAAATCAAATATTTTGCTGGCTACGGCTTTAATAAATCTCATAGTACTGCCTATGCTTACCTTGCCTATAGAACTGCCTATTTAAAAGCTCATTATCCCCAATATTTTTTGGCTGCGCTTCTCACTTCAGAAGCAGAGAGGGGGGCTACTTCTCAAGTTGTTAAATATATTAATGAATGCAAAGAGATGGGCATCAATGTCTTGCCTCCAGACATCAATGAGAGCGATTTCAATTTTACCGTAGTCAAGGGAGACATCCGGTTCGGCTTGTCGGCCATAAAAAATGTGGGTGAAGGAGCTGTAAAAGCTTTAATTCGAGCCAGAAAAAAAAGAGGCAGGTTTGCCTCCCCTTTTGACATTTTTAAAGATGCAGACCCTAAGGTAGTCAACCGCAAAGTGATTGAGAGCTTAATCAAGGCTGGGGCTCTGGATTCTTTGGGCTGGAAGCGCTCTCAACTTTTTCATCTGGTGGATAAGATGATTGATTATGCTCATCAAAGGCAACGGATAGAGGCCTCAAAACAGAATTTTCTCTTTGGCGGTAGCCAACTGGAGCCGCCGGCCATTCCAGCCGAGATACAGGAGATGCGGGAGTGGGATGAAAGTCTTTTCCTATCTTATGAAAAGGATGCCTTAGGTTTTTATATTACTGGCCATCCTCTGGCTCATTTTGGCTCACGTCTAAAGAGGCTGGTTTCTCACTCTATCAGCCAATTGGATGAAGAGAAGGATTTTGGCCGGGACATCAAAGTGGCCGGTATTATTTCATCTCTTAAATCCCTTAAGACCAAAAAAGATGAAAGGATGGCCACTTTTATCCTGGAAGATCTCAGCGGACGAATTGAGGTTGTTGTCTTTCCAGATAGCTATAAAAAATTTTATGATTGTTTGAGAGAAGATTCATTAGTTTGGGTTAGAGGCAGGTTTTTAGGCGAAGGAGAGAGCCGTAGAATTCATTTATTAGAGATTTTGCCCTTAGCAGAAGCCTTTCAGAAACAAGCCAAACGAGTAATCCTCAGGATTTTTCTGCCAGGTATAGAAGAAACAATCTTTGAAGAATTAAAGAATATGCTGGCTAAACACCAAGGTCAATGTCCACTCTTGTTTGAGCTGGAAACCCCTCATTCTTACAGAATGGTGGTCCGCTCAGTTGATATTCAGGGCGTCTCACCGTCGGAAGAAATGACCAAAAATATTGAGAATTTACTTGGAGAAAATTCAGTCTTTATTGAGTATTGATAACTAAAATGTCCTCTAAAGTGCTAACTATTGGCTGCAGTCCTTCTCTGGAGAAAGCAGTCCAGACTGCTCTGGCTGGGCAAGATTATGAAGTCATTTCTTTGGCTGATGAGCAGGAACTTATTAACCAGGTAAATTCAGTCTCGGCTGATATTATTCTGCTTCGCCTTGCATTTCCTGCCAAAAAAAGCTACGATATCTGCCAATTTTTAAAATCGCGACCTCAATTTAAAGACATCCCTCTTGTTTTGCTTAAGGGACTTTTTGAGCCCGTAGGAGAAGAGCTTATAGATTCGGGCAATTTTGATGAAGTGGTAAAATTGCCCTTTGCTTCAGTCTTGTTGGCTGAGTTGATTGGGGATTTGGTGGACAGAAAGAAATTTCCCTCAACGTTGCCTGAAGAGGCGGAAATAGAAACCGCTACGGCGGCCGGGCCAGCCTCAGAGTTAGAAGATGAAATACGATCTATAGTAAAGAAGGAAGTAGGAGCTATGGGAAAAGAACTGGAAAAGAGACTTAAAGCTCAGATCTTAGCCGAGATTAAATTGTGGTTGGAATCGAAAGGGCCAGAAGTAAAGAAGAAAAAGTGAAAACAAGATGTTAAAATGATTACTGAGGAGCTGAAGCATTGAGATGAGAAGAAATTATATGGTAAGCTACTAAAACAATTTGTGATTTGGAGTTAAGGATGAAAGTCAAGAGACTTCTGAGCAAAGCCTACGATCCTCGTCCGGTGGAAGAGAAGTGGTCCAAATTTTGGATTGATAAAGATATATTTGTGGCCCAAGTGCCTTCTCCAAAAAAGCCCTTTTCTATGGTCTTGCCTCCTCCTAATGTTACTGGCTCTCTTCATATGGGGCATGCTCTCTGTTTTACTTTACCTGATATAATTGTCCGTTGGCGCCGCATGCAGGGCTATAATACCCTCTGGCTGCCTGGAACTGACCACGCTAGTATTGCTGTCCATAATGTTATTGAACAAAGCTTGGCAGAGAAAGGATTAACCCGAGAAAAAATTGGGCGAGAAGCTTTTCTTAAAGTAGCTTGGGATTGGAAGAAAAAATACGGGGGGCTCATCATCCACCAATTGAAAAAGCTCGGGGCTTCATTAGATTGGACACGAGAGAGATTCACTCTTGATGAAGGCTTTTCCAGAGCTGTAAGAAAGGTTTTTGTCGATCTTTACCAGGAGGGGCTTATCTATAGAGATTATTATCTTGTTAATCGCTGTCCTCATTGTGGAACAGTTTTATCTGATATAGAAATAGAGCATAAAGAGCATAAATCCCAACTTTATTTTATAAAGTATCCTCTGCTTAACAGTTCTCGGTCTATTACTGTGGCCACTACCAGGCCAGAGACTATGCTGGGAGATACAGCTGTGGCTATCCATCCGGCTGATAAACGCTACTTGATGTTTCAAGGGAAGAAAGTCCGACTGCCGCTGACCAAAAGAGTGATTCCCATTATCACTGATGAAAGGGTAGAACAAGATTTTGGCACAGGAGCAGTTAAGGTTACTCCTGCCCATGACCCGGTTGATTTTGAATTGGGTAAAAAGCACCACCTGCCTCAGATTATTGTCATTGATGGTTCAGGCAAGATGACCAAAGAGGCCGGTCTAGATTTTGTTGGCCTGGATAGATATGAATGTCGCCAAAAAGTGCTGGCTAAATTAAAAGAATTAGGTCTTTTGGAGAAGGTTGAAGATTATCAACATGCAGTTGGCCATTGCTATCGCTGTCAAACAGTTATTGAACCTCATCTTTCCTGGCAGTGGTTTGTTAAAGTGGGCCCTTTAGCCAAGGAAGCCATTAGAGTGGTTAAAGAAGGTAAAATAAAATTTATTCCGCCAAACTGGGCTAAGACTTATTTTGAGTGGATGTATAATATCCATGATTGGTGCATATCGCGTCAATTGTGGTGGGGACATCGGATTCCAGCTTGGTATTGCCAGGATTGCCAGCAGGTGAATGTAAGTATGGAGGCTCCCGAGAAATGTGCAAATTGCCAAAGCCAGCGGTTGGTTCAAGATGAAGATGTGCTTGATACTTGGTTTAGTTCTGCCTTATGGCCTTTTGTAACCATGGGCTGGCCGGAAGAGACTGAAGATTTAAAAACTTTCTACCCTACAGATTTGATGTCAACCGGCTTTGATATCATTTTTTTCTGGGTGGCTAGGATGATCATGATGGGCTTAAAATTTGCTGGGGATATACCCTTTCGTCATGTTTTTATCAACGGCTTAGTTAGAGATGTCAAGAAGCGTAAGATGAGCAAATCAGAGGGAAATATAATCGATCCTCTGGAGATGATTGATAAATACGGTACTGATGCTTTAAGGTTTACTTTGGCTGCTCTGGCTGTGCCTGGCATGGATATTTCCCTCTCAGAAGAGAGGATGGCCGGTTATAGGGCATTTTGCAATAAAATATGGAATGCTTCCCGTTTTGTCATAATGAATCTTGAGGAACATCCTTTAGCTATCAGGGAAAAGGAGTTAACTTTGGCTGACCGTTGGATTCAAAGCCGGTTAAGCAGAATTACGGCTGAGCTCAATCAGTCCCTGGAGCATTATCGATTCTATGAAGCAGCTGCCAATATTTATCACTTTGTTTGGCATGAATTTTGTGACTGGTATATTGAGTTAGTAAAGCCTAGTATTAAAGCAAGTAATAAAACCAGCCAAACTGTTCTAGTCCAAGCTCTAGACCAGATTTTAAGACTCCTTCATCCCTTCATGCCTTTTATTACTGAAGAGATATGGCAATATCTACCGGGTAGTGGTCAATCCTTGGCCGTGGCTTCTTTTCCTCAGCCTAAAGCGGAGCTGGTAAACGAAGATGTTGAGGCCTCAATGAAGCTTCTTCAGGAAGCCATTGTCAGTATCAGGACTATAAGAGCTGAGAATAGAATTGTGCCTCAGGTGAAAATTGACCTTTGGCTGAAAGTTAACAGCCAAAAAGAACAGAAGTTAGTTAAAAATAATAAGCTTTATTTCCAGACTTTGGCTAATATTAAGGAAGTTTATATCTGGGATAAATTTCCAACAGAGAGGAAAGTACTAAAAGGGATTGCAGGAAGCTGGGAAGTAGCCATACCCTATGAACCTGGCCTTATTGACCTGGATCAGGAGGCAAAGAGAATTAAGAAGGAATTGGCTAAAATAGAGTCAGATATGGCCCAGGTAGAAAAAAGGCTGAAAAATAAAGAATTCTTAAGAAATGCTCCCCAGGATATAATCAGAAAGGCTAAGGACAGACTCCTTCATCTCCACAAGAGTAAAAATAAATTAGAAGAGAGTCTGAGTCACCTTCTTTCCCTACGGTCGTGAGGAAGGTAAAAAGTGGAGACAGCTTTGAATTCTGGGTGATAATGAAAATTGGCCTTAAAATTCTCAGGGTGAAAAGTTGTACTTCAACCAACGATTTAGCTAAAAAGCTGGCTTTGGCTGGAGAAAAAGAAGGCACGGTCATATTAGCTGAAGAACAGACTAAAGGCAGGGGAACAAAAGGCAGACTCTGGTATTCAGCAGCAAAGAAAGGGCTCTACATCTCGGTCATTCTTAAGCCTTCGCTGGACCTGCTTTCTTTATTACCGCTTACGGCGGGGGTGGCCGTAAGTGATGCCTGCGAGGCTGCTTTAGGTCTTAGAATTAAATTGAGATGGCCTAATGATCTGCTGTGGCGGTGGAAAAAATTGGGGGGCATTCTATGTGAAACCAGTTTCAGCGGAGACAGGCTTAATTATACCGCTCTGGGCTTGGGCCTTAATGTCAATCATAACCAAGAAGATTTTCCCCTAGATATCCGCCATCAGAGCACTTCATTGAAAATTATTACTAATAAAGAAGTAACTGTTAATTCATTGCTTCCCTGTTTATGGCCGGCTTTAGATAAATGGTATCAGGCCCTGCTTAAAGGCAGCCGTAAGAGAATTATTGACTCTTTTCTAAAAAAGTCAGCTTTCTCCTTGGGAGAGAAACTGGCTGTCCTGACCGATGAGGGTCCCTTTCAAGGCCTGTTTAAGGGGATAAATTGGGAGGGAGGATTGGTTGTTGATAGAGATGGTCAAGAGAAAGTATTTTTTTCAGGAGAAATAAGGCGAGTCAGGATCGCTTAGGGAGGATGAAGATGCTTTTAGCCATTGATATCGGTAATACAAGCATTGCTCTTGGTGTCTTTCATCAAAGAAAGTTATTCACTCACTGGAAAATTCATTCCCAGAGAGAGAAAACAAGCGATGATTATAGCGTTATCCTTTTAAGCCTTTTATCTCGGGTAGGCTTTGAGCCCGAGCAGATCAAATCAGCCATCCTTTGTAGTGTGGTACCTCCATTGACACCTGTTTTTCAGCAACTAATCAAAAAAGTATTTAAGATCAAAGCCCTGGTAGTCGGACCTGGCTTAAAAACAGGGATGCCCATTCTTTATGAAAATCCCTTGGAGGTAGGAGCAGATCGAATAGTGGCCGCTGTAGCCGCTTTTTCTAAATTTGGTGGCCCGGCCATCATTGTTGATTTTGGAACAGCAACTACTTTCGATGCAGTCTCCGCTCGAGGAGAATATTTAGGAGGAGCCATTGCTCCAGGTGTGCAGATTGCGGCTGAGGCTCTTTATTTAAAAACAGCCAAGTTGCCTCGAATTGAGATAAAAAAACCCAGAAGAATAATCGGTCGATCAACAGTAGCCAGTATGCATTCTGGGATTTACTATGGTTATATTGGGCTTGTTTCTTACCTGGTGGAAGAGATGAAAAAAGAATTGGGAGGCGGAGCCAATGTAATAGCTACTGGAGGTTTAGCTAATTTTATCAGAGACGAAATAAAGTCTATTGAATTTTATGAGCCTTGCCTTGTCTTGGAAGGATTGAGAATAATATTTGAAAGAAACAGAAAGTGAGGAAAAAAGAGAAGAGGCAGAGCCAGATATGGACTCTAAGTCAAAACAAAAGCACCGAAGCCGTTATTTTCAAACTATTGCTCGTTATTTCTTTGCCCATAGAGGAGCTCCATTTTGGCTCTCTTCCAAAGAGTTAGACCTTATATCTAGGTGGGAAACAGCTGGTATTCCTCTCCAAGTGGTCCTGGAAGGCATGAATCGGGCCTTTGCTAAAAGTAGAACTCGACCCGAGAGCAGGTTTTACCCCCGTTCCCTTCTTTATTGCGATTATGAGGTCAAAACCTCCTTTGAACAATTTAGGGAGAGACAGGTAGGCAAGAGCCAGACAAGACCGCCTCAAGAGTTGAAAAAAAATAGAGCCAAGGAAGCAATAGAGAAATTTATAGAGAATATGCCTTCTTCATTGATGTATCTCAGGGAAGTCTATGCTCGAGCCCGAGATATCCTTTCCCAAAAGGAAACTTCAGAGGAGAAGCTAGAATATTTAGAAGAGCAAATTGAAAAGCTCTTGTTGGAGCGAGCCACTCCTGAGGAAAAGGCCGTAGTCAAGAATTTTGTTAAAGAAAAGTATGATGTTAAAAATGAACAACAATTTGATTTAATGTGGAAAATAAAACTGGTGAAATATTTAAGAGAAAAATATGAGGTGCCTTACGTTTCTATCTATTATTATTAATATTTTTGGGCTTTAACCTTTTCCCCAGACTTATGGTAGTAGGTAGGAAAAGATTATGATTAAAACCTTCTGCTTCGAAGCCAGACTCATTTTTTTGGAAGATAAGACGCTCCCCGTAAAGGAAGCGGTTATCGTTTATCGCAAGAGACGCTACCCCTGTAATATCTATTATTATCACCCCCAGCCGCCTCTTGAGCCAAATACATATTTGGTTCGGATCCTTAGTCGTGAGAGTTTGCGGTTGCAATGGAAAGATAGCTTTGAACTGCGGGACCCAGCTGCTAAAAAGCTTATGGCCAGAGGCAAGGTCCTTAATCCTCTGGCCAAAAGGATAGGCCGAACCAAAGAAAAAAAGCAGGTGTCTTTTTTGCAGAAACTGATGGGGGATGAAAAACAGATGCTCTTGGCTTTTATAGAAAACAAGGGTAAGTTGGGACTTCATCAGAAAGAAATCCTGAGCATTAGCTCATTCTCAAGAAAAGCTCTCCTCCACTATGGTCTTGAATTAGAAGAAGAAGGCCAGGTCAGAATTCTTTCTTTCTCACCCCTTTGGCTGTTATTTAAGCCCAGCTTTGATTTTATTTGCCAGAAGATATTAGCTTTTATCGAGAATTATCATCGGCAACATCCTAAGGAAGAAGGGTTGTCCATCTCTAACTTAAAAAGAAGATTCGATCTGCCTGTTCAGATTTTATCCTTGGCTATTAATCGTTTAGTTAAGGAAAAAAAGATAAGAACTAAGAATCGGATAGTGGCTCTTTTTGATTTCAGGCCCACCCTTTCTTTAGCCGAAAAACGGATTCTACAGCAATTAGAAGAGATGTGTTTTCAAGGAAAATTGCGTTCTTTTTCGTGGAGAGAACTGGGCCGCAAGTTTCATCTGACTCCTTCTCAGCTTAACCGTCTCCTTTCTTATTTAACTGAGAACAAAAAAATTGTTCAAAGCAAAGATGGTTTTATCGTCCATTCTTACTGGTTAGATGAAATAATATCCAGGCTTAGACAATCTGGAAAGAGGGAATTATCAGTGGCCGATTTTAAGAAATTGACAGGGCTGAGCAGAAAATATGCCATCCCCCTTTTGGAGCTCCTGGACGAACTAGGGATAACTAAAAGGAAAGGAGCTTCTCGTCAGATTATATAATTTCCTATTTTTTCTTTTTAGGTTTTTTTTGTTTATCCAGGGCAGATTTCAGTTTTTCGGCAAAAATACCAAAAACCGGTTGTTCGGAAACGAATGGTTTATATTCAGGTTTTTTTTCTTTAGGAGGGACAATAATTTTCTCTTCGGCTGCCTCTTTTTTCTCTTTGGCCTTAAGAGCAATTAATGCTTCCTGTTCTGATTCTTCTAACTCTATCTTTTCTTCGATGATTCTTTTTTCGCCTTTTTTCCGCCGGAAAACTTTTTCCCCTTCCATTCTGATCTTATCTCTTTTTTTTCGGGGAGGCTTTTCTTTTTTAAGTGGCGCTTTTGCTAAGGAAGGAGGTTCTTTGATAGTTTCCTTAGGCCTGGCTTCTGCAACTATTATTTCTTCTGGGACAGAGGGCTCTGGTTGAACAGAGGGTTTGGTCAAAGGAGGGGCTTCAACCGGAATTTCTTCTGTTGTTTCTTCAGAGACAGCTCCCGGAGTAATCTCAGGTGAGACTTTAACTTCTGCTTCTTCAGCCTTAATTGGTTCTTCATAAGAGAAAAGGCCCTTCTTTTTTTCTGATTTAGAGAATTGAAGTGAATTGTTGAGCACCCATTCTACATCTTCTTCTCTTGTCTGCTTTAAGACGTCGACCAAATGGTAAGCTCTTAAATAATGAAGAGCAAAGCCTTCTCCTTCCAGGCCAAAATTTTTAAAAACAAGCACCAACAGCTCTTCAAGGTTTAGCTCATCTATCTGGTTGTAGAGAGAAAGAATTTTCTGGAGGGATTCTCTTTCCAAATGAATGATTTTATTAGGCAAGGAAAATGTAAAAACCTCTTGGCCAGTATCGATGAACTTGTCTTCGGCTGGATTATAGGTTATTTTGGCCAGGGATAGCTTTTTTTTGGATTTTTTGAGCCAAAAATTAAAATGGGCTGGCTTTTGCTTTTCCAGAGTTAGGCTGGCACCTTGAGGTACATTATTGGTCTCATAGAAATCCTTAAGACCGAGACATATAGAGAGAGAGGGATAATAATAGACAAAATAGTCCTTTTGGCTTTCAACATCGGTGAAAATATATTCTTTTGACTTAGAAAATTCCCTCTTGTAGCTAAAAGGTATTTTAAGGCCACCTGAGAGAATTTCTCGCCAGGTAAGATAAATTTTCAGAGGAAATTCATGGACTGATTTCAACTGCATTGGAGGAACCTCATCAACATTGGGCAGTTTAGCTTTAGGGGCAGCTAAAGGTAAGTTCTCTAGCCAGGAATTGAGGGTCTGTTTTAGATGCCATTTTCCCCAATTAAAAGGTGAAACCAGAATAAAATCCTTTTTATAATTTTTTTCTAAAATGTGATTAAGGCTTAGACAGTAAAGCCAAAACTCATCTTGGTTTGGATTGAGTTTAAAAAACCGAGATATTATTTCTTCTGTCTTAACTGATTGGTTTTTTTCTAAAAGAAAGTTTTTTATTTCGTTTATTTTAGCGGTGTTGATGGCCACTTTTTTAGCTTGGACTTGCCAGTAATCATTCCAATGGAAGAATTGAGAAGATTTGCCAAGAGCTGACCTCAAGTTTTTTTCTAATTTCTTCATCTCTGACTCTGGCATTGGTAATTCGTCTTGCCTTGGATCTTCCTTGCTTTCCAGAATTTGAGGGATCAAGGCCTTTCCTTCAAGATTGCTGGGAAGCAGCACCTGAGTTTTTGTTTTTTTCATGTAGTTAAGATGTTTTCTGAAGGGACCACCTCCAGAATAGTCAACTTCCAACATCTCACAATTAAAATTTTTATATTCTGTTTTATTAACGACTTTGAGGACTACTCCTCCTTTGAAAAGTTCAGCCCCTTTACTGCTGACCATTAATGGTTCATCATATTCTTTATAAATGAGGTCTCCCACTTCGTACTGACAGTAAGGGTCATATTTTTTGACCTTTTGAGCTAGAAGAGGAGAAGTTTTTTTAAAGGCAACTTTTTTACTCAATTCATCAAGGGATAACGGTTTGTCAGTCTGGGCTAATTCCTTGGCAATAAAGTCCAAGGTCTCTTCATCAATTTTGGTGACAGCTATTTTAGTCTCCATTTATTTTTTCTTACCTACTAATAATAACATAATAGCTTTTTGAACGTGAAGTCTATTTTCAGCTTGATCTTGGGCTAGGGAAAGTTTCTGTTTTATAATCTTCTCAGCCCCTCCTATATCTTTCGACCACGGCCAGCTGGACATGAAGAGAACGCGGGGCTTGACTTTATTCATCAGCCTTTCGCTAACTTGAAAGGGAGCTAAAGTTCGTTCTCTTTGACTAGAACTATACTCTTGTGAGCAGCTGGGCCAGATATCTGTATAGATAATGTCAGCTCCAACTGCGGCCTCCTCAGGATTCTGACTAAAGGCAAAGTTAGCGCCGCTGGCCATTGCCTCCTGATGGGCTTGCTTGATTACCTTAGGTTGGGGTGGATAATCAGGCGGGGTAACCACAACCATAGTCGTCCCAACTTTGGCTGCAGCTAAAAGCAAACTGTGGCAGATGTTGTTTCCTATACCAATGTATGCTAACTGCAGTTGACTTAAATCACCCTTTTTTTCCCTCAGAGTCAGAAAATCAGCTAAAGCTTGACAGGGATAGAAAAGATTAGTACCGGCGTTAATGATAGGAATAGGGCAAGCATGAGCTACATTTAAGAGAGTTTGGTGATGGGAAGTTTGGATAATAACTGCATCTAACCAGCGATTAAAGTAAGGCGTCATGTCTTCAATTTTGACTGAGGCTTTGCCTTGGAACTCGGTTAGGCTCAAATAAACAGTTCGTCCCCCTAAGGCAAGCCAGCTAACTTCAAAGGTAAGCCTTGCCCAAGGCCAGGAGTTTTCGAAGATTAAAGCTGAAATTTTATTTTTTAATTTGTTCTGAAAAGATAAAGGTCGTTTTTTAAGAGATAAAGCAGTATCTAAAATCTCGTAAAATTCATAAAGAGATAAATCGCCGATAGAAATAAAATGTTCAAGCATTATTTTCTCTGTCCTTAATCAAGGAAAGGGTAAGTATAACAAATTAAAAGGGTAGCCTCAACTTACCATTTATTGCCGAAAGCATTCCCAAAACCGTGAGGAATGAGTTTCCTCGCCAAGAAATGAAATTTGGAATCGACTTCCTTCCATCCTTACCAAGAGCCCCCACCTAACCTTTGGGCTCGGATGGAGGAAAATCGCTGCCTATAGGTAGGACCATATTCATTATTAGTTATTACGGTTTTGGGGATGCTTTTATGATGATTTGATGCAAATGCTGTAAAAATGTAAATAATGAACAGTAAGGAATGAGGAGTAAACATTAAAAAGTAAAAGCTTAAAGGAGGAAAGTCAAAATTCAAAGATCAAAATGTAGAAGAGAAGAGAAAGGATAAACAGTTTAAAGTTTAAGTTGAGTTGTCGGAGCCGGGTGTCCTCACCGGGCCGTTAATGATTAACCTGTACTTAATGATCTCAATTTTCCCATTATTATGAGCTTGGCATAGAAAAAGGTATAGACAACATTAGATAGGATTATTATATTTTACCTCTATTAATCTGGTCTGGTGCCCTTTTTTTCCGGGCTGGACGGGGGCGAAGAGGGGAAGGAGGCTGCCGGCGACGGCGGTATTGCTCCCAGACGGGCTTTTGCCTTCTGTCTATTCGGTGGGGACTAAATACCGCCCTTTCTTGCCTGACGCCTGATGCATTTCTAAATGTCTTCATGACCCAGCCTTCTCATTTATAGCCAGAGATTTACCAATAAAAAATATTATGGTTATAAGCCTTATAAATAAATAATTTCTCCAGTTAGGGTAGCGGGGTCGAGGAGAGCCACTGTCTTCTGGCCGCTTAGCCAGCCTCCGCTTTCTCCTGGATTAAGGAGAAGGACGTTATTCTTTTTTTTAATTTCTGGCCGGTGAGTATGGCCGAAGATAATAATTTCTTCTTTTCCGGAACTGAGATAAGATTCAAGCTTATAGTGAACATGAGTTACCAGAAATTTGTGGTTGAAAGCCGAAAACATGAGGGGGGGCTTGGCTATCTTTCCGAAAGGATGAAGAGCCTGCCTTAAGCCTTGTTTTTCTCCGTCGCAGTTGCCAAAAACAGCTCTAACCGGACAGCCAAGGGCTGCCAATTCCCGAGCAGCAAAAGGAGCAACAAAATCACCGGCATGGATAACCAGACGGCAGTTAGCTTGACGGAAGACAGATACAGCCTGCTTGATGGCCGGCAGATTGTCATGAGAATCAGCCATAACACCAATCATCTTGTTTATAATAGGATAAAAAGAGTAAACAGTAAAGAGTAAACAGT
>CAZEQD010000031.1:0-24005 GCA_964514305.1 uncultured Eubacteriales bacterium | reverse complement strand
GGATTTACTCGAGGCTTGGCTTTGGTCTCGGCTAGATAGATATTTTTCATGCATTCTATTGCCCCTTGTTTGTCTCCCTGAGAAAGATAGTCTACAGCCAGCATTAGGTGAGAACGATAAATCTTCTCATTTAAATCTTCTTTGAGAAATTCCCCGGGGTAAGGATCTAAGTCTTCCGGCCTCACTTTCTGCAAGCCAAGGGAAGGCTGCTGCGCTTCTAATTTACTTTTTTCATAGATGAAACGGAAAACATCTTCTCTCAACTGCCGCCAGAGAGGCTGGCTTTTGGGAGGGGCAGCATGCTTGATGGCCAGTTTATTATCGAGATAAATTTTATAACCAAATAGTCTGGCGTTGATCAGAAAATCTATATCTTCTCCTCTTGTTATAAAGGGATCAAAAGGAATGAGAGTATATAGATGGCGGTGGATAACCATATTGCCTCCAAAAGCGAAAGGCGTAATCTTAAGACGCGGACCTTCAACAATGATTTTCTGGAAAGCACGGTTCATGGTCTCGACTGTGTTCCAATAGGTCATCCAGGGGGAGATTTTTTTCTTAAGGAGAAAATTGTCATCAGGATTGATGTAGTATCCGGCTACAGCTAAAACTCTTTCTTTTTGCCAGAAACGACCCACGTGTTGAAGAGCTTTATCCATAAAAAGTGGATCTTCGAAGATTTCGTCATCATCGATGAGCACAGCTGCTTCTGAGCCAAAAAGATGGGCCAAAAAAAGACAGAGATTTCTAACATTAGAATAGCCCCTCAGCTTTAACATAGGAATAAATCTCTTCTGGTTTTTCTTTTTCAAATATTGATGGACTTTAGCTAAATGGGAATGAGAAAAAAAGAAGATGGGAACGTTACTCCTTACTTCCTTAATTATAGAAGATATTTTCGCCTCCACTTCTTCTTGGATGTCCGGAGCAGTCGCAACTCCGATTACTACCAGGTTAAAATCCTGCTGGCGGAGGATGGACAAGCTTGATAGAATCCGAGCTAAGGTACCCTCCTCATCCAAAGGAGTGGGATGATCATAGACAGCATCTATTTCCTTCCAGCCCTCAACTTTTTTTCTCCCCCAATAAGAAGGTATAATCATGGTTGTTTTCATTTTATCCTCCTGGGGATGTAGGACGGTTCAAAGGAATTTCAGCCATCATATTTTTCAGGATTCCTTCCAGAACATCAACTCCTTTTTCCCAAGCATATTTTTCTTCGACCAGACGCCGTCCATTTCTTCTTATTTTTTCCATCAGCTCCTTATTCTGAATCAAATTTATTATTCCTGCTGCAAACTTCGAAGGGGTATCCCCAATAATGATGTTTTCTCCATGAGAAGCGGGAATTCCTTCTGCTCCCAAAGAGGTAGAGACAATTGGTCTGCCTACAGCCATTGCTTCCAGAATTTTTCCCCTAAACCCGCCTCCTAATCTGACTGGACAGATGAAAATACGACCTTTTCTAAGATAAGGCCGGACATCATCTACTTTACCTGTAACAATAATGTTCTTGTCCTGAGAGAGACTTTTAATTTCTGGCGGTGGAGCCTGACCTACTACATAAAATTTAATGTCTCCAAGAGTAACTTTAATCTGGGGCCAGATTTCGTGAGTGAAATAGAGAACTGCATCAACGTTTGGATAATGAAGGTAGTTACCAATGAAAACAATACTTTTTTCACTTTCTTCAAGGGGTGAGAAAGCGTAGAAATCGACATTAACTCCATGAGGGACAATGGCCACATCCAGGTCAGGACAAATTCTTAGCAATTCTTCTTTGCCCTCTGGAGTTAGAGTTAGTACTTTATCTGCCTGGCGGTACATATCAAATTCATATTTTTTCAAGCCTTTTAAATTAAGAGCTTCTTTGAATTTATTGAAACCAATCTTATGGAGGCGAAATGCCTTCAGTCGGGCAAGATAATAACACTCGTGAACAGAAATTATCCTCCTCACTGGCGGAAGAAGGCGGTTGTGGTGGATAAACTGTCCCATGACTGAGTATTCAGCTATAACAAAATCGTAGCCATCCCGCTTAACCATGTGAGTGATTTCTTCAGCCATCTTGCTTGAACCATAGGTTTTTCGGAAATAAGGAGGTACAGGTAAGGTGAAAAAATCCCAAAATGATTTCAATGGATTTGCTTTTTTCTTTGGAATAGGAATTAGCTTCAGATGGTGGCAAAAAGGTTTAACAGTCGGTATAAATTTCTCTTCTCCTTCTCGATAGAAAGCGGCCAAGGATACTAAATGACGGCGCGAGAGGTATTTTATCCGATTATAGATAATAATAGGGCCACCTATAACTTTGGCATGAGGAAATTCTTTGCAAGTAAATAGAATTTTCATTTTATTTTTTATCAATTAATCATTTAATTATAAGTTTAACCACCAAGAAGCCACCCAAAAGAAGAATTAAAAACAGAACAGCCAGCCAGTTGAAATATTTATCGATAAAAATTCTTATTCCTGGTCCAAATTTTCTGAACAGAGCAGCTACCGCAAAAAAGCGGAGAGAGCGACTGAGAGCTGAGGCCAGAAGGAAAAGGAAAAAATTAAGCTTGAATACACCAGAAGCAATAGTGAAAACCTTATAAGGAATTGGCGTAAATCCAGCTGAAAAGACATACCAAAATCCATGGTTTTGATAATTAGTCATTACCTGCTGGAAAAGGCTTTGGGAAAAGCCAGGTACATATTTGAAAAAGAAGGAATCAACTGCTTCCCAGAGACCAAAGCCGATTCCATAACCAATCATTCCTCCCGCAATTGAAGCGGCAGAAGCGTAAAAGGCGAAACGCCATGATTTCTTGATAGCTCCTAAACAGAGAGCAATAAGGAGGGGATCAGGTGGTATGGGAAAAAATGAGCTTTCAGCTAAAGCCAAAAGAAAAAGAGCCAAAGGACCGTAAGGAGTTTCAGCCCAATGAAGAACCCAATCATAGAGTTTTCTAAGAAATTTCATGACTGATTGAGGATGTTAAACCTTTAAAAAAAGAAGAGTGAAGAGATTTGTAATCTGTTAAATCATTGTGTATTGGAGTTAAAGTAATATAGCCTTCCTTAATAACCATAACATCGCTGTCTTTTCCGCCTACAGCTTGAGGGTTACCTGTTCCTATCCAGAAGTAGGTGTTCTTCCTGGGATCAATTTTTTCGATTATTTCAGGATTGTAATGTTTTTGTCCCAGCTTGGCCATTTTGATTCCTTTGACGGGAGGAGGAGGAATGTTGATGTTGAGTAGGATTCCTGAAGGCAGGCCGTTGGCCAATATTATTTTTGCTAGCTTGGAGGTAAAAAGGCAGGAGAAATCAAAGTTGTATTGACCTTTATCATCAGGCAATACAGAAACAGCTAAGGCTGGAATTTGAAGGAAAGCTCCTTGCATAGCACCTGCTACTGTACCTGAATAGGAAATGTCCTGCTGGCCAACATTAGGACCGTGATTGGGGCCGGAAATAAGAAGAGATGGCTTGCCAGGAAGAAGCTTTTGAATGGCTAAGTAAACACAATCAGCCGGAGTGCCATCGACGGCATAAACAGTTTTTTTAAATTTTTTTACTCGGAGGGGACGATGTAAGGTTAAAGAAAGAGAAGAAGCACTCTTTTCTCGGTCAGGAGCGACAATGAAAACCTCGGCTATCTTCTTTAATTGGCGATAAAGAGCAGATATGCCTTCTGAAAAAAAACCGTCATCATTGGTAATAAGAATTAAATCCTTCTTTTTTCGGGGCTGACTTCTAAACGAGGCTTTCATTATCTTTCAATGTTAATTTTTAGGCTCTAATAATAAAAACAATTTTAAAGTATTGTTTATTATGTTAATTCTAATTTGATTTAATCATTACCGGATAGTATCATGAATTTTTTTACTGCTAATTAAGTGAATATCGTCAATCCATACTTTTCCTTGACCATTAACCACAATGTTAAGCTTTATGTTATCAGGATTTTCACCTTTTTTTAAGAAGAAGTAAGTTTCAACATTTTGTTTTTTAAACTATTTTCATTCTTGATTAATAATATACTAGTTATTCCTATCTTTAGCCAAAATGCAAAGGAAAGAGAAAAAATTAGCCTTCCTTCTCGCCACAAAATCCTGAAAGTCAATTATGGTCGGGACGAGCGGATTTGAACCGCCGACCCCACGCACCCCAAGCGTGTGCGCTACCAGGCTGCGCCACGTCCCGACCTGGAATATGAATTATAGCAGATAATAGAAGAAATTTTTAAATTATTCTTCCAAAGAAGATATTATTTCTCTAAGCTGTTGCCGGACTCGAGACAATGTTTTTTTTAAGCGGTCGGGATGGATATGAACTGATTTTTTAATGCCAAATTCCTCCTCGATTTTTCTTTTAGCTCCAGCCAGAGTGAAACCATCTTTTTCTAGCAATTCTTTTAAGCGGAGAATAATAGCTAAGTCTTTTTTTCTGAATATCTTAATACCAGCAGCTGTCTCTCCAGCATTAAGAAAGTAAAATTCCTTCTCCCAATTGTCTATGGTCCGGGGATCAAGTTTGGCAATGCGGCTTATCTCATCTAGTTTATAAACTAGTTTATCCCTAATTTTTTCATTCCTTATGTAATTTAAACCCTTGACTTCCATTCTTAATCCCTTTTAAATCATCTCTAAATCTATCATGGAATAACTGACTCGTCAAGAAAAATAAGCTTTTAACAGCTGGATGCATCCTTATTTCCATTATGATTGATAATAAAGAAGTTGTTTGTAACAATGTTGATGGCAGGCTTAAAATTTGTTTTATGGTATAATAAAACAAAACGAGATGAATGACAATCCTGATTCAAAGCATATTCCCTTAGCTGAAAGAATGCGGCCAAAGAGCCTGGATAAATTTTATGGCCAGGAACATTTGATTGGCAAGGGCAAGATCCTCTCTCAGCTTATTGATTCTGACCGTCTAGTTTCTATAATATTTTGGGGTCCACCAGGCTCTGGAAAGACAACCCTAGGCTATATTTTAGCTAATCATTTCAATTTTCCCTGTCTGTTTTTTAGCGCTGTTCTGGCCAGTATAAAGGAAGTTAAACAGGTTATGGCCAAGGCTGAAAACCATAAAAAATTGTATGGACAACCTACTATAATTTTTATTGATGAAATTCACCGCTTTAATAAAGCTCAACAAGGTGCTTTTTTACCCTATGTTGAAAAAGGAGATATAATCCTTTTTGGATCGACTACAGAAAATCCTTCTTTTGAAGTAATAGCTCCTCTTTTATCCCGAATGAAAGTACTTGTTCTTAAACCTTTATCTGAAGAAGTTCTAGCTCGGATTATTAATGAGGCTTTAAGAGATGAAGAACGTGGTTTGGGTAAACAGGGTCTTAGGATTGAAGAACATGCTCTGGAGATGATTGTTAATTATGCTAATGGTGATGCCCGGCGGGCTCTTAATACCTTAGAGATTGCAGCTAATTTGGCTCTGAAAGGAGTGATTACAGTTGAGGTGGTTAAAGAAGCCTTGCAAAAGAGAATTCTTCTTTATGATAAAAAAGGTGAAGAACATTTCAATCTTATCTCTGCCCTTCATAAGAGCCTCCGTAACAGTGATGTCAATGCTTCTCTTTATTGGCTGGCCAGGATGATTGCTGCTGGGGAAGATCCCCTTTATATAGCCCGCCGCCTGATAAGATTTGCTTCTGAAGATATCGGTTTGGCCGATCCTCATGCTTTAAGCATAGCTCTTAGCGCCAAAGAGGCTTATAATTTTGTCGGTTCACCTGAAGGTGAACTGGCTTTAGCCGAAGCTGTTATTTATCTGGCCTCTGCTCCAAAAAGCAATCGAGCTTACCTGGCTTTGGCCAAAGCTATGAAAGATGTAGAAGAGAGTCCCTTTGAGCCTGTACCCTTGCCGTTGAGGAACCCTGTCACAGATTTAATGAAATCCATCGGTTACGGTCGAGATTATCTTTATGCCCATGATTCTCCTTATTCAACAACCGATATGGAGACTTTGCCTCCTCGCTTGAAAGGGAGAAAATATTATGAGCCCGGCGACTTGGGATTTGAAAAAGATATTAAGAAAAGAATTGAATGGTGGCAGACTCTTAAGGAAAAAATTAAAAACTGCAAATAGTAAATCGTAATCTGTAAAGGGTAAGGATTAAAAGTAAAAAGTGAAAGGTAAGATGGAATAGACAAGAGGTGAAGCGGAAAGCAGAAAGCATAAAAGGTAAGTAAACCGTAAAGGAGGTAAATGGCCTAAAAGGTAGGCATTGCTGTCTTCAACGGGCTGTTTAATAAAATGGAACTCAAGATGTGAGAGTGGAGTGATCTGGTGAGGACAGCAGGCCCTCCACTTTACTTTTTATTGTTCACTCTTTACGTTTCTTCTTTGTTTCTTTCAACAGATAATAAATTTCCCAGCTTATTTCGTCAGCCACACAGCTAAGACAAGAATGTCCGGTGGTGGCTAATTCTCCATCGGAAATTTTGTCTTTGAGGATTTTCTTTACTCTTTTTTTTATCCTGTATAACTCAAGATAGTTAATCATTCTTTTTACCTTGAGCAATAATAACAGGTTATTTGGCTAGTGTAAAGATTGAGTCGATAACAATAAAAATGATATCATAGCTTCTATATATAGAATGCGAAAATTAATCATTATCTCTCTTCTTTTTATTTCAATCTCATCCTGTTCTCTTTTTAGGACAAAAATAGTTCCTTACCCTACCGGACTAATTTTTCCATTAGATGTAGACACTACAATTTCATACCAAGGCGAGATCATAGATGTTGTCCAAGAGGAAGGCTCGAATCTCTATTTATCTACTAAAGATGACTTTGTTTATTGTCTGAACGTCCAACAAAAAAAATTAGTGTGGTCATTCCAAGTAGAAGGAGAGCTGGTAAGTCCCGTTTATCTTGGACGGGATTATATATATGTATATGATAAAGATACAACCCTTTATTGTTTGAAAAAAGATGGAAATCTCAACTGGAAAAAGGAAATAAAAGAAAATATTACCAGTGGGGTCAGAGAAAATGAGGGGATTATTTATTTGGGCACTGAAAAAGGAACCCTTTTTGCTCTTAACGATAGCCAAGGCAAAAAATTGTGGGCTTTCCGGGCAGGAAGCTCTATTTATTCTACACCCATTGTCTCCGCAGGAATGATTATTTTTGGCAGTGATGATCATTATCTTTATTTTCTGGATGAGCAAGGAAAGTTGAAGGATAAATTCCAGGCTGGAGATAAGATCAGAGTACCAGCCTTGGTAGATGGTAACCGTCTTTATTTTGGCTCTTATGATCACTATTTTTATTGTCTTAATTTGGATAAGATAAAAAAAAGATGGAGAATAAAAACGGGCAGTAGAATTGGCACTCCCCCCATTGTTTATAAAAAAAGAATTTTTTTTCTATGTTGGAATAGTGTTTTATACTGTCTCAACAAAAATAATGGAAGTATTTTATGGTGGCAAACTCTTCCTTCACGTAGTTATTATCAATTGACTTTGGTTGACGGAAAAATTGTAGTTACCTCTCTTTCTTCTCTTTTAGTCTGTTTTGAGGCTAAAACCGGCAAGAGGATAGGCAATTATAAAGCCAAACAGACAATAAAGTCCAATCCTATCTGGTTTGATCCTTTTCTCATGGTTAATCTTTATGATTACCGAACTCACCAGGGAAGCCTTGTTCTTCTCAAGAAAAAAGTGAAAGTAAGTTTAAAACCTTCCAAAAAATCACCGCAATCGATAGGAGAAGAAATAGCCTTCAGAGCTTCTACTGTTGGCTTTTTCCAACCTCAATTTGAATTTTTTCTTAAAGAAAAAGGAGGAGAGGAAAAAACTGTTCAGGAAAAGTCTGAAACTTCGTATTGGGTTTGGTATCCGGAAAAAGAAGGAACTTATATTATTAGAGTTAAAGCCACAGATGAAAAAGAAGAGGACGAGGCCAAAGTTACGTATATCATTGAAAAGAAAATGGATCAGGATACTCTAAATTTTATCATCAATTTGATTGATTTATTAATAAAGATAATTGGCCTTTGATTTTTGAATCTAATAATAAAGAAAGGAGATAAGATATGGAAAGAGAAAAGGCTTTAGAACTTGTTCAAAAATATCTTAAAAACAGAAACTTAGTTAAACATTCTTTAGCCGTTGAAGCCTGCATGAAAGCCGTGGCCTCTCGTCTTGGCCAGGATGTGGATAAATGGGGCCTGGCTGGAATTCTTCATGATCTTGACTATGAGATAACTGAGAAAAGTCCCGAACTTCACACTACAGAAACAGTAAAAATCCTTAAGGGAATGAAAGTAGATCCCGAAATTATTCATGCTATCCAGGCTCATGCTGGTCAGGTGCCCTGTGAGAGCAAAATGGACTGGGCTATCTTTTCAATTGATCCTTTGACCGGCTTGATTATTGCGGCTACCCTCATGCATCCTTCCAGGAAACTTAAGGAAGTCGAGTTGGCATTTGTTAAAAGAAGATATAAAGAAAAGAGTTTTGCCAGAGGAGCTAAACGGGAAAACATTGAACAAATCAAAAATGTTGGACTTGATCTAGATGAGTTTATATCGATTTGCTTGGAAGCCATGCAGGGAATAAATAAGGAGCTTGGTCTTTAATCTCAACCATTAAGCGAAAAAAATTGGATTTAATTAGCAAGTGGTTGATGTTACTCCACTTTTGAATTAAATTTAAATGGAAATCAATATTTGGTCTAGAACATTGGCCTAGATTCCCAATTAGGAATAGCTGATAAAGCCCAAGCTTAAATGATTTCACGGGATGTCAATGAAAAAGAGGAACTTACTATCCTCCTGAAAATAAAGGGGAAATTACTATCCTATTTCCCTCCTTCAGTTTTTCTGTTGAGCTTATTCCTCTCCCGTTACGGACAATGATTCTAGACAAAAGCAGAAGATTCAGAAAATTATTCCAGTTTAACAAACCTTTCAAGCTCTTGGGCTTCCAGAGCAAGACCCAGAGCTTTCATAGTTTGTTTTTTGGGAATTCCTCTTTTATCCCAGGCTCGTAGATTGTAGTAATAATCAAGTAGTTGCTCATATTTATGATGATCAAGCACTTTACCAGCAATAATACCTTTTTGGTCAGCGTTTGTGGGATCAAACCAGATTTTTGGAGGATAATCTTTCCTTCTATCCCAGTCGGGAAATTCCCTTACCCAAAAAGCTCTAATTAAGGCATATATTCTATCAGCTACCTCCCAGAAATCATTGAGATTCCAATTTAGACCGGTAGCCTTATTGAAATAAATTGGATAGTTATCAAGCCCCCAGCCTAATTCAATCCAGGGGAATCGGCAAGCGGTTATAGATTCGAAAAGGCCTCCTCGAATCCGTTGAAGTTCGACTATTTTTTCAGCTTTTTCTTTTCCATAAGAACCTCTTTCAATTTCATTAATCTCATGGGTGATTATCCAGGCTTCTTTGTGATGGGCTCCAATTGAACTGGTAGCAAAAGCCAGGGCCATTCCAGGAATAAACTTGCAGTTGTAAGCTGAGATTTCCAAGCCTTTAACATGCATAGCGTAAGCATCAGAACCTTGCCCGATTTGAGCAGCCATTTTCATTGTTCCCTGGGCCAGAAAGTTGCCTACGCCTTCTCGATAGGCTATCATCTTTAAAAGTTCTTTGGCTTTCTCAGCATCTCCAAATTTAAAATCACCTTCGATAACACTTTGGTCAATGGTATCAGCGTAAAAGGCTAAAACAGCACCGCTGGAAATGGTGTCAAGTCCATATTCATCGCAAAGGTAATTTAAAGAGCCTACTTGGGCTAATTCGAATATTTCAAGATTGCTGCCCAACATGCCGATGTTTTCATAATCCATTTCCGTTTGATGTCCTTCTTTGTCTAAGATAGTTATACCACAGCGCATTGTACAAATCGGGCAGCCGTAAGTGGCTACTCTGGCGGCATTTAATCTTTCTCCATCTAATTTCCAGGCATCTGGATGCGAAGTCTGGCGCATATTTCTGACTGGAAGAGCTGCTACTTCGTTACACCAGGCTAAAACACCAGTCGTACCCTGTCTTGACCAGCCAGTTTTCTTATCGATCTCTCTTATTTTTCTTAGATCACCTCGGCCGATTTCTTTCATTGCCTCTGGCTCAGCTACGGGTATTTCTTTGCTCCCTTTGACCACAATGGCTTTTAAGTTTTTAGAGCCCATCACGGCTCCCATGCCAGGCCTTCCTCCAGCCCGGCCTTCCATACTGCGAATGATAGAGTACAAAACTTTATTTTCGCCCCCTTGACCAATAGTAAGAATTCCTGCTCCTCGGCCATATTTTTTATACAGCCAGTCCATTGTTTCATAAGATCCTTTTCCCCAAATTTGGTGAGCAGGCAGAATTTCTACTTTTTCATCTTCAATATAAATATACACGGGGCTCTCGGCTTGGCCTTCGACAATGAGAAGATCATAACCAGCTTTTCTTAAGTGATCTGTTACTCTGGAGCCTAAATTGCCGTCGCCATATCCTCCAGTTAGAGGTGACTTAGCAGCTACAACTGTTTTGCCGGTGTTAGGAGCTGGAATGCCAGAGATAGGACCTAAGGCTACAATAAGCTTATTGTCTGGTCCTAAAGGATCAATCCCTGGTTTTAGTTCATCCCAGAGAATTTTAATAGCAAATCCTCTACCTCCTACCCATTTCTGGGCAAACTCTTCGTTAAAGATTTCTTTTTTAAAATTTTTAGAAGATAAGTTTATTCTCAGAATGTTACCAGTCCAACCCTTCATATTAACATCTCCTTATTATAATAATTTTTAAGATGGCAATTATAATCGAATATCATACAAGAAATTTTAAGTCAAAAGAAAGATATAATTTTCTATTAGCTATTTATTTGGAAAGACGTCTCGTGTCGTCCATTGGCCATTGATGAAGCGCCACATGTGGCCGGTAGGGTTCTTGTCTTGGAGTTCTAAAGGAAGCCGGTGCGGGCGAACATTATCATAACAATGGAGGGCAGAAAAGCGGAGCATGGAAGCGGGGATACCTACGGCTGTGAAACCAGGGTGGCCAGTGGCCGGGAATGGGCCTCCATGGTTCATGGCCGGGCTAACAGCAACTCCTGTAGGCATTTTATCATTGAGCAATCTGCCTACTTTTTGGCGAAGAAATGGCTCTATTTCTTCATACAATTGGTCATCTTTGCCTTTAGAATGGCTATAAATACTAGCAGTGAGGCTTCCATCTAATTTAGAGGCAATTTCTTTTATTTGGGCTTTATCTTCAGCAAAAACAAATAATGAGGAAGGTCCGAAAGCCTCAATTTGTAAAAATTTAATATTTTTTAAAAACACATTGCCAGAAATACAGATAAGAGTATTAGCAAAGCGATAGCCTTTTCCTTTAATTTCTTGACCTCCAGTTAAAATTTCAGCTCCGTAGGCTTTCATGATTTTGATGGAAGATTTGAGATCTTGGAGGACATTATTACTCAACAAAATGCCAGCCGGAGCCAATTGGAAGTAATCCTTAACTATTTTTAAGAATGCCTTGCTAAATTTGTCTTGCCCTAAAATCACTAAGCCAGGCTTTGTGCAGAATTGGCCGGTGCCAAGGGTACAAGAATTGAAAAATTCTTTGGCTATTTCTTCTAACCTTTCTTGCAAAGCTCCGGGTAGTATGAAGACAGGGTTGAGACTGGACATCTCTAAATAAATAGGTTTACCAGCTCTGTCTGCAGCTTCTTTAATCTTTAGTCCGGCAGTTCGGCTTCCAGTAAAAGCTGTGGCTCCTAACCTAGGATGGGCGACTAATTTAAGACCATCTTCAGGCTGAAGATGATAGAATAGCTGAACCATTGCTGGAGGCAAGCCAGTTCTTTTGATAGCTTCAAAAGCAGCTTCGGCTAAGATTTTAGTGGTGCCGGGATGACCAGGATTGGCTTTAGCAATTATTGGGTTCCCAGCGGCTATGGCCGCAGCAAAATCCCCTCCAGAAATTGAATTAAAAGCTAAGGGAAAGTTGTTGGGACCGATGATTAGAATAGGCCCGTTCAGCGGTCCGTATTTAGAGCGGATATTAACTTTGGTATCAATTGTAGCCTGACACCAGGATCTGTCACGGACAGCTGCTGCTGCCTGGCGTAATTGATTAGTGGTGCGAGGCAATTCTTGAGAACTAAGCCTTGGTTCTTGAGGAAGGGCGGTTTCTAAAGAAGCCTTCTCTATTATCTCTTCTTTTCGAAATTCAATGTTATTGGCAAATGCTTCCAAAAAGTCAGCAATAAAATCTGTTGGTACAGATCGCAATTCCATAATTGTTTTCTGGGCAGCTGTAAGCATCATGTCTACATCTGTAAAACTAGAAACAGGGTAGATTTCTTTAAGGGCTGTTTTTGTAGCTGGATTTATAGCAGTAAAAGATCCAACAGGCGAATATGCCTGCTGCCAGCTCCCATTAATGAGGATAGGTTGAAGAGTCATAATATACCTCCAAGCTTTATTGTTACTTAGCCTGAATTATTCATAAAATCTGCCGATCTTTTATTTATTTTCATTGATATTTGCTTTTTATCATGATTTTTGGTAAGCACATTGAGATTACTTAGTTCTTTTAATTTTATTTTAATCATAATCGGCATCTTTTACCCTAAGGGCGAGCCGATCTTGCTGCATCTGTTTCGTTACAGGACATTGGCGGTGGATAACCACAGCTTCGTGCCCTGTGCCTCTCATCTGCAGCAACCTCGACTCGTGAATAATCCAGGTTAGTTATTACAATAATTGGCAATATTAGAGTCTTTAATTTTTAATATAATATACAATTATACACACAATCAGTAAATTAAAGAAATTTCCCAGCTTTATTCTTAGATTTAGTGGAATTGTTTATTGTCTTTAATAAAATGTTTAAACTTAAATAAATGGAATTTCGTACTCTTTAAAAGATAAATTATAATAGGAAATGGATTTTACTTAAGGAGAAAGAAATTATGGCTAAAAAACTTTATCGGTCCCAAAAGCAAAAAATGATTGGAGGTGTTTGTGGAGGGTTAGCAGAGTACTTCAATGTCGATGTTTCTCTAGTGAGGCTTCTTTTTGTCGCTTTAGCCTTAATCACAGCCTTGTTGCCTTTGGGAATATTTTATATCATCGCCTGGATAATTGTTCCTACTGAGCCCAGCTCAAGCTAAAAAAAAAAAGGAACTGTCCCCCTTTTTATTGACTTATCTTCTTTGATAGGGTATTTTTTTACCTGCCCTTTTTGGGATAATAAGATATGGTTAATAAGGATGATATTCTATTTAAACATATTGCTATCGAAGGCGTTCCAAAATCTGGTAAAACGAAATTTGCCAATATCCTAGCTCAGAAAATAGGCGGCCGGGTTATTTTTGACCGGACATCAAATCCTTATCTAAAGGATTTTTACGATGAGAAAGAAGGAGCTGCTTTTTTGGCTCAGCTTGTTTTTTTGGTCAACCGATATTACCAGCAGCAGAAGCTAAGACAGAGAGAATTGTTCGAAGAACGAGTAATCTGTGATTACTTGATGGAGAAAGACAAAATATATGCTTACCAAACATTGAGTGATGATGAGCTTATTGTTTATGAGAGAATATTTAGTATTTTAGCAGAAAGAGTAGCCAAGCCCGATTTAGCTATCTATCTTCAAATTTCTCTGCCGACTCTGTTAAAAAGGATTGCTAAGGAAGGCAGTGTTCTTGAGAAGAATATTTCCGAAAAATACTTGAGGGATATCCTTGAGGCTTTTGATTATTTCTTTTTTAATTATGAAGCGGCTCCTCTGTTAGTTATCAAAGCTGATGATTTGGAGTTTGACCGGGATGAGGATATAATGGATATTGTTGAAAAAATAAAACAAATGAAGAAAAGTCCCCTCTACTATGTGCCTTTGAGTAAAAATAGTAAGAATTATAACAAATAGAGATAAAAGTAATTATAATAAATACGCTGTCCAGAGCGTAAGTTTACTTTACCTCAATCTCGATATTAAAGGCGAGATGGGGAGAAAGGATTTCATATGTCTGAAGCTTACCAGGAAATAATTACCATACCCTCCCTCCAACAAAAAAAAGAGAAAAAACAGAAAATTGTAGCCATTACAGCCTATGATTTTCCTACGGCCAAAGTGGTTGATGAAGCAGGAGTAGACCTTATTCTGGTTGGTGATTCTTTAGGAATGGTAGTTTTAGGTTATGAAACTACCATTCCTGTAACCATGGAGGAAATGATTCATCATACTAAGCCTGTAGTTAGAGCTGTCCAGAGGGCTTTAGTAGTGGCTGATATGCCTTATTTCTCCTTTCACTTGACCATAGAAGAATCTGTTTTTAATGCTTCTCGCTTCCTGAAAGAAGCGGGAGCCAAAGCTGTAAAAATTGAGGGCGCTTCTAGCAAAAGGTTAAAATTAATTGAAACTCTAGTGGAAGCAGAAATTCCGGTTGTGGGTCATATTGGTCTAACTCCTCAATCTATTTACCGTCTGGGCCAGTACCGGGTTAAAGGAAAAGAGGTAGAGGAAGCGAAAAAACTTATGGCTGATGCTCTTAAGTTAGAAAAAGCTGGCGTTTTTTCGATTGTCTTAGAATGTGTTCCGGCCGAAGTTGCTCATCTCATAAGTGAGAGTGTTAGTGTTCCGACTATTGGCATAGGAGCAGGCCCCTATTGTGATGGTCAAATTCTGGTCTTTCATGATCTGGTAGGCCTATCTGATGGTCATTTGCCGAAATTCGTGAAGAGATATTTGGATCTCCACCAGCTCCTTAAACAGGCTGTTTCTGACTATGCTGAAGATGTGCGCACAGGCAATTTTCCTGATGATAAACACTCCTATCATCTGGGACCCAACAAGGTTGAGGAGCTGACGAAAAATTAAACAGGTGCTATAAAAAAGTTTGAACTGTTTATTGTCTCAGCCAATTGGCCAATATATTAGGCATAAAGGAAGAAAAAAGGTAAATCTTTTTGTTAATTAATAAAAGAATTATTAGAGTAAATAAGAATAACTAAGCAATTTCAGGCCATGAGAATAATAAAAAAGATTGCAGCTATGAAAGAAGTTGTTAATAGCCTCAAATTGGAGGGGAAAACCATTGGTTTGGTGCCAACAATGGGTTATCTCCATCAAGGCCATCTGAGTTTAGTCCGAGAATCACTCTATCAAGCTGAGCAAACAGTGGTCAGCATTTTTGTAAATCCTGCTCAGTTTGGACCGGCTGAAGATTACCAACAGTATCCCCGTGACTTAAAGAGAGATGCAAAAATTCTGGAAAAGGAAGGAGTAGACTTTATTTTTGCCCCTGAAGTTAAGGAGATGTATCCTGAAGGCTATAAAACTTACGTCCAAGTAGAGAAGCTCCAGGATAGGCTTTGCGGCCGCTCTCGTCCTGGCCATTTTCGGGGAGTATGTACGGTAGTTTTGAAGCTTTTCAATATTGTCAAACCGGACTTAGCTTTTTTTGGTCAAAAGGACGCTCAACAGGCAGTTATTTTAAAAAAGATGGTCAGAGATTTAGATTTGGATGTCAGGATTAAAGTATTGCCTATTGTCCGCGACAAAGATGGACTGGCTCTTAGTTCCAGAAATACATATTTAAATCCTGACCAAAGAAGGGCTGCCCTTTCTATCTCCCGGAGCCTAAAAATGGCCGAGGAGATGATTAAGAAAGGAGAGAGAAAAGCTGGAAAAATTATAAAGAGAATTAAAGAGATTATAGAAGAGGAGCCGCAGGCTCGCCTCGATTATGCAGCGATAGTTGAATTGGAAGAGCTTAATCCGGTAACCGAAATCAATCAAGATGTTCTTATCGCCCTGGCTGTTTTTATTGACAGGGTTAGGCTTATTGATAATACTATAATTCGCTTCAAAGGTTAAAAGATAATGCAAAGAATAATGCTTAAAGCCAAAATCCATAAAGCCAAAATAACTGAGATTAATCTCGATTATGAAGACAGTTTGAGTTTAGATGAAACTCTGATGGAAGCGGCTAATATGTTTCCTTACGAGCAGGTACATGTTTATAATATAAGTAACGGCCAGAGATTTATCACTTATTTAATTAAGGGAGAAAAAAATTCGGGGATAATAGGCATAAATGGGGCGGCTGCCCACAAAGCAAAAATTGGCGATTAGCTGATCATTGCTTCCTATGCAGTTATAGATGAAGAAAAAAAAGACTTTGTGTCTCCTAAGATTGTAATTGTGGACGATAAAAATAAAATAAAGTTTGTAAGATGAAATTTGGATTTCTCAACCAGCTGATTGAAATTCTTAGTTATATTCTGGTTAAAATTGAGGTTTAATCTTTGCTTTTTGGTTGTTTATAACGGAAGGTGCTGAAGATTCAGTATTAATTTCAGGATTATCTCAAATTTTTATCGACCCATTCTTTAAGCTTCTTGTATTCGAATTCACCACATATTACATCTTCTGTTTCAGGGCAGAAAAAAGGTTGGAGTATAGTCCATGCCAGCGTTCACCATTTTGTTGATGGGTATCGTATGCTAAGAAATTGCAGGGGCAAACAAGGTTTAAGTCTTCTTCAAAGTCTTTGGTAATCAATCGGCAGAGGCATCATTTGAGGCCGAGACTCATTTTTTAATAGATAGGGCACTTAGGACAGTTACAGCATTTTTCTTTATTAATAATTTTGTTCTGGCCGACCAGGGCTTTAGTTTCTTCGGTTACATAAGTAGGGTATGTCTTACAGATACACATTTGCTTGACTAAGGGGAGTTTATTTTAAAAATCAGCAATCATAGCCTTAGCTTTTTCTTCGGTCTTGCCCACTTTTTCCAAATTTTTTTCAAAATATCTGACAAGATTTATAACGTCAATTTTTTTGATAAAAATAAAATTTATAATTAGTGGTTTAATTTATGATCTATTTTTGTACACTATTAGTTAAAGAGAAGCAAATTTACTCTTTAATAATAAATAATTGAAATAGAAATTAAAGTGTTTTGATGTTGAATTTTTTACAGGTGGAGAAAAAATCCTTAGCCATTGAACTCGATTTATAAGTCAAAAATGGGGGAAAGGTAAATAGAATGTTCTTATTCTAAATGATAATTGGGGGCTTCTTTGGTGATGATAACATCGTGAACGTGGCTTTCTTTAACTCCGGCCGCTGTAACTTTTATGAATTTAGCCTTTTTTTGCAGCTCTGGGATGGTTTTACAACCAGCATACCCCATGCCTGCTTTTAGGCCACCGACCATCATCTGGATGATATTGGCCACACTCCCTTTATAGGGAACTCGGCCTTCAATTCCTTCGGGTACGAGTTTTTTTTCGTCGGTGTAAAAATCTTGGCCGTATCTATCTCTTGAGCCTTCTCTCATGACTTCCATCGAACCCATACCGCGGTAAGTTTTATAAGAGCGGCCTTGGTAAATAACCACCTCTCCGGGAGATTCATCGGTTCCAGCCAGAACGTTACCCAGCATAACTGAACTGGCTCCAGCCGCAATTGCCTTGGTAATATCACCAGAGAATTTGATACCTCCATCAGCAACAAGAGGGATATTGGCGGTTGACGCTATTTTAAAAACATCAGCAATAGCTGTGATTTGGGGGATGCCGGCTCCAGAAATAACCCGAGTAGTGCAGATCGAACCTGGGCCGACACCTACTTTGACCGCATCTACACCTAGTTCAATTAAATCTTTAGCCGCTTCGCTGGTAGCTATATTGCCAGCAATTATTTCTTGCTCAGGAAACTCTTTTTTCAACATTTTGACAGTGTCCATTACTCTTCGAGAATGACCATGGGCAGTATCAACTACCAGAACATCAACTTTGGCTTCAATCAAGGCTTTGGCTCTATCCAGTGTTTCCTGGCCAACCCCAACAGCTCCCCCCACCCTTAAGCAGCCAAGAGCATCTTTGGAAGCATAAGGATATTGAATCCTTTTTAGAATGTCTTTGTAGGTAATCAGTCCTTTTAAGTGGAAATCTTCATCGACCATCAGGATTTTTTCTATTTTGTGTTTATGAAAAAGCTTCTCAGCTTCTTCCAGCGATGTTCCTAAGGGTACTGTAATTAAGTCTTTGGTCATAACCTCTTCTATAGGTAAATTTAGCCGAGTTTCAAAGCGGATATCTCTGTTGGTCAGGATTCCCTTTAATTTATTGTTTTCATCAGTGATAGGCAGGCCTGAGATTTTGAATTTTTTCATAACCTCCTTAGCTTCAAATATCTTATTGCCAGGCTTCATAGTAATAGGATCGACAATCATTCCACTTTCATGACGCTTAACCTTATCAACTTCTTCGGCTTGGTTAGTAATGGACATGTTGCGGTGGATAATTCCTATTCCTCCTTGCTGAGCTAGAGCAATGGCCATTTTCGATTCAGTGACAGTGTCCATGGCTGCACTAATTATAGGTATGTTGAGAGTAATGTTACGACTTAATCTGGTAGCCACCTCTGCTTGGGCCGGAATTACATCCGTTTTGGCCGGCAGGATAAGAACATCATCAAAAGTTAATCCTTCTTTAATTTTTTCCTCCAGCATACTCCCTCCCTTATCTTCTCCTTTTTTTCTTTTTTCTCTTTTTGGGAATCATAGACCTGGCTTTCTGAACTCTCATGGCTGGGCCATTTTGAGGACGCTGGTAGTAGAGAGGCTGTTCCTTTCTTTCTGGCATTTCTTCTTCGACAATGGGCTGGAGAAGGAAGAGATAGCGAATAGTTTCTTCTTCGATTCTATCCATCATTGCCTGGAACATATCATAGCTTTCCTTTTTATATTCAACCAAAGGATCGCGCTGACCGTAACCCCGAAGGCCAATGCCTTCTTTGAGGTAGTCCATGGCTAAAAGATGGTCTTTCCACTGAGAATCTATTACCTGGAGCATGATTACTCGTTCGAACTCTCTCATCCTTTCCGGCTCGATGATTCTTTCTTTTTCTTGATAGATTTCCTGAAGAGCGTTGAGTATTTTTTCTCTTAGTTCATCATAGTTAACTGTTTCCCAATCTATTCCCAGCTCTTCGATATCAAGGCCAAACTGAGAAGCGATGGCCTTTCTCAAGCTTTCTTTATCCCAATCTTCAGGGGATTTTTCGCGAGGAGTGTTTTCTTCCATGAGCCAATCGACCAGAGTTACAATCAATTCTTGGATAGTATTTTTCAGGTTCTTTCCTGACAGAATTTCTTTTCTTTGAGCATAGATTGTCTCCCGCTGCTTATTCATGACATCATCATATTCAAGAAGATGTTTACGAATAGAAAAATTCTGAGATTCAACCTGTTTTTGAGCTCTTTCAATGGCTTTGGTTACCATTTTATGTTCAATTGGAATACCTTCGTCCATGCCAATTCTTGACATCAGTCCTGAAATACGGTCGCTGCCGAAAATGCGCATTAAATCATCCTCTAAGGAAAGGTAAAAACGGGAAGATCCAGGATCGCCCTGACGGCCGGCTCTACCTCTGAGCTGATTGTCGATTCTCCGGGCCTCGTGGCGCTCGGTCCCGATGACATGGAGGCCGTTTAGTTCGACAACTTTTTTGTGTTCAATTTCTGTTATTTTTTTGGCCTCAGCCAATGCTTTCTCCCATTCCTGTTGAGAGGCTTCATGGGGATCAATTCCCCTTTTTCTTAATTGTTCGGCCGCTAAAAACTCAGGATTTCCTCCAAGGAGAATGTCAACGCCTCGACCAGCCATGTTAGTGGCTATAGTTACAGCCCCCACTCTTCCTGCCTGAGCAATAATCTTGGCTTCCATTTCGTGATATTTGGCATTGAGAACAACATGCTTTATTCCTTGTTTTCTCAAAAGAGAGCTGAGGTGCTCCGAGTTTTCAATTGAAATTGTGCCTACCAGAGCTGGCCGCCCTTTTTTATTATTTTCGATAATTTCCTCTACTACTGCTTTCCATTTTTCTTTGGCTGTACGGTAAACGACATCTGGATACTCGTAGCGGACAAGCGGTTTATTGGTAGGAATAACCACTACATCTAAGTTGTAAATTGATTGGAACTCGGTAGCCTCAGTTTCGGCTGTTCCGGTCATTCCAGCCAGTTTACGGTACATGCGGAAATAATTTTGAAAAGTAATAGAAGCCAGTGTTTGGTATTCTTCTTCAATCCGCACTCTCTCTTTAGCTTCCAGGGCTTGGTGAAGACCGTCGCTGTAGCGGCGGCCAGGCATAAGGCGTCCAGTAAACTCATCAACGATAATTACCTTGCCGTCTTTGACCATATAATCAACGTCTTTTTTGAAAAGATAATGAGCCTTTAAAGATTGATTGATATGATGGATGAGATCCATATGAGCTAAATCATACAAGTTGCTAACTTTGAGGAATTTTTCGGCCTCAGCAACTCCTTCCTCAGTAATAGCTACGGTTCTTGTTTTTTCATCTACTTGAAAATGTTTATTTTTTTTAAGGCGCCGCACCAGGTTGTCAACTCGATAATAGCGAGTTGTCGATTCTTCAGTAGGTCCAGAAATAATCAAAGGAGTACGAGCCTCATCAATGAGGATGCTGTCAACTTCATCAAGAATGGCATAATTATGCTCTCTTTGAACTAAATCTTCTTTACGGAATTTCATGTTGTCCCGCAGATAATCAAAGCCAAATTCATTGTTAGTCCCGTAGGTTATATCTTTTAAATATGCCTGCTTTCTTTCCCAGTCAGGCATTTCATGTTGAATGGTGCCCACTTCAAGGCCCAAAAATTTATAGATAGGCCCCATCCATTCTGTGTCCCTTTTGGCTAAATAGTCATTGACCGTAACAATATGGACGCCTTTGCCTTCCAAGGCGTTAAGATATGCGGGTAAGGTGGCCACCAGGGTTTTTCCTTCACCTGTTTTCATTTCAGCTATTTTGCCTTGATGGAGGGCGACGCCACCCATTAGCTGAACATCAAAATGACGCATATTTAGAGTGCGGCGGGCTACTTCTCTGACTACAGCGAAAGCTTCAATGAGAAGATCATCGAGGGCAGCACCCTGTCGTAATTTTTCTTTGAATTCGGATGTTTTGGCATGAAGCTGGGCATCGCTCAGCTTCCGGATTTGGGGTTCGAGTTCGTTGATTGCAGCTACATATGGTTGGAGCTTTTTTAGGTCTCTTTCATTTTTGGTGCCAAATATTTTTCGTATCAACCATTTAAACATTTAATTATTTTGTAGCAGAAAGCCTCGGACTTGTCAATTTCAGTCTGGCCTTATGGATAAAAGTTGATTTTTTCTTTAACTTTAATTATTATCTGCTTTAAGATTTTTCTATAATAAATTTCAAATATAAGTTAATGAAAATTATTAGTTTAATTGATGCCCCTCCAGATAGACTGCTGCGGATTGTGGCTTTTTTAGGTGGACATGGTGTTCGCCGCCGGCTTCTGGCCTTAGGTTTTCATAAATATGATGTCATAGAATTGGATTCTCGCAGTATTTTTCGAGGGCCGGTTCTTGTCAGAGATTTAACTTCTGATACTTCTTTAGCCTTAGGTCGAGGAATTGCCCAGAAAATTATGGTAGAGGTAATTGACCAAAGAAAATAAATTTCCAGAAATAATATTTATCGGTCAACCTAATTGCGGCAAAAGCACCCTTTTTAATGCCATTGCTGGCCTCAAAGCTCAAACCTCGAATTTCCCAGGAACTACTGTTAAGCATACCCACAGCAAAGTCAGTTATTTAGGGAAAATCTTAAATATAATCGATCTGCCCGGAACTTATTCTTTAAATCCCTCAGATCCAGCTGAAAGAGTGGTTCTAAGCCACTTATTCTTAGAAAAACCAGATTTAATCGTTAATGTAGTGGATGCTTCTATCCTTGGCCGCAGCCTTGAGTTAACTTTAGAGCTAATTGAACTGGGTTATCCAATGGTTGTAGCTTTGAATATGATTGATTTGGCTGAGAAAAAGGGGATGGACATTGATCTTAAAAAGTTGGCCAAATACTTGGGTGTGCCAGTTATCCCAACTATAGCTACTCACGGACGAGGAATAAAAGAATTACTGGAAACGGCCATTCGCATTTTAGACAATCAATCAGCCCCTTCCTCTATTAAATGGTCTAAAGATGTAGAAGATAGGATTGAAAAACTTGAAAAAAAACTTCCCTCTAAATTTCCGGTGGTGGCTAATAAAAGGTTTACAGCCATTAAAATGATCGAAACTAGTAAACTTTACTTTGATAAGATGCTCAAGGAAGTAAATCCATCTTTAAAGAAGGCGCTGGATAAAACGCGCGAAGAGCTGAAAGAGATGCATAACGCACCAGCCTATGAAGTTATCGCCGCTGAAAGACATCATCTGGCTCTTAAAATTTTAGAAGAAAGTACTATAGTCAAGAGAGGGAAAAGAGTTAGCTGGCTGGAAAAAGTTGATGATGTCATCATGCATCCTCTGTTAGGTTATTTAATTTTATTAGCTGTATTTCTTGGTTTTTTTCTTCTTATTTTTGAGATTGGTAATCCTATTGAGGAACTGCTCCTCAATCCTCTAAACAGTTTAAGACATTATTTACTGCTTCAGCTTGGTCATAGTGTCTATTATTATTTGATTGATGGATTGCTTCAAGGGATAGGTGGTGGCGCAGCTATTGTTTTGCCCTATTTTATTCCTCTTCTTTTTTTGATGGGTTTTCTGGAGGATGTGGGTTATTTGGCCCGGGCTGGCTTTTTGATGGATACTTTTATGCACCGCATAGGTCTCCACGGTAAATCTATTTCTCCTTTTATATTAGGGTTTGGCTGTAATGTACCGGCTGTTGTTTCCACCAGGATTTTGGAGAGCCGCCGGGATAGAATCATTACCTCTCTTTTAATTCCCTTTATTCCTTGCTCGGCTAGAACTACAATAATTTTAGCCCTAATTGCCTTTTATCTAGGTCCGATCTGGGCTCTTGGCTTTTATGTTTTTAGTATAATCCTGGTGGCTGTCATAGGCCGCCTGATAAGCTTATTTTTTAAAACGCCTTCGCCTGGATTAATCCTGGAAATTCCTTCTTTAAAGATACCATCTTTAAAGAATATACTGAGAAAAACCTTTTTTCAGCTTAAATCTTTTATTGAATTTGCCTGGCCTATCTTGATAGCAGGCAGCGTAGTTTTAAGTGTCTTTCAGCTTCTGAATTTGGATAAAGTTATTAATTATATCCTCTCACCTTTGGTAGTCAGAGGACTGGGTTTGCCCCAAGAATTAGGAGTAACTCTTATTTTCAGCTTTTTAAGGAAGGAGCTGTCCTTGATTATGATGCTCCAGGCCCTGGGGATTAATTATCAGAATTTGTTAACCATTATTTCCAAACAGCAGCTAGTAATATTTGTTGTTTTTATTAACTTTTTTATTCCCTGCCTTTCTACAGTGGCCATCCTCTGGAAAGAAATAGGGAAGAAGATTGCTTTTCTGTCCATGGCTTTAAACACCAGCGTGGCCATTATAATCAGCTTGATCGTTAGATTAATTATCGGCACTTAAACTTAAAATTGGGCGCATATAAAATAAGTTTTGGCTCATGGCCATCGATCTTCTTCTCTTTAAGTATCGTTTTCCAGGATGACCACAGCCGCTGCGTATTGAGAAAGATGAGAGATGGAGACATGGATTTTGGTTGAGGACAATTTTTCCTTTAATTCCTCTCTTTTTATTTCCAGGACAGGTTTTCCTGAGGAAAGGTTGGCCAGACCGATATCAGTCCATTTTATTTTTCTGCCCAGAGCTTTAAAAAAAGCCTCTTTAGCCGCAAAACGAGCGGCGAAGTGCTGATATTTATTTTTCTTTTTCTGGCAGTAAGTGATTTCCTGATGAGTGAATATTCTGGATAAAAACCGGGGATTTTTCTCAATTAATTTTTGAATTCTTTCGACTTCTATAATATCAATGCCAAGACCATAGATCATTATTTATAACCGTTGGTTTATTTTGTGGCTTAGAAATTTTCTTTCATTTGCGCAAGGCGGCTAATAATATATGCCAAATTTACAATAAATTCCAGTCAATAAATACCTGAGACGTTTTCGCGGCCTGCTGAGGACAACGGGCCCTACATATC
>CAZEQD010000030.1:0-25187 GCA_964514305.1 uncultured Eubacteriales bacterium | reverse complement strand
CAATACGCAATCGATAGACATTCTTTATCTTCTTGCCTTTCAATTTTCTTATATCGCCCTCGCTTCTGGAGGTTCAAAGAATGGACAAGGACCCAATTTAATTTTACTCTGGACGGAACCTTAGCTTCAAACTCAAAATCAGCTCTTTGGGGCATAGCTATTTCAAATTCTTAAGTAAAAATACATGATGACAAGTTAAAATTCCAGGATATTTCATCCTTAACAACATTCTTACCAATAGCTTGGCCAATTTTAATATATTTCTCAAGGTAGAGAACTTATTCAATAAATATTGCGTGACTGAACCTGGCTATACAATGAAAGCCAGAACTATAGCCTTAGGTGTAAAGTTTTATGTAGAATAAATAAAATTATAAAAAGGGAGACTGTCCCTTTTCTAGAAAATTAGAGTATAATTATAAAAGAGGAGAGTAATTTGATAAAAATTGATGGTGATTCATTAACTATTGACCAGGTGGTTAGAGTAGCCAGGCATAAAGAAAAAGTAGAAATAAGCAGCCAGAATAAGCAATTAGTAGAGAGAAGTGCGGCCGTAGTCGACAGTTTTATCAAACAGAATAAAGTCGTTTACGGAATCACAACTGGATTTGGAAGTTTTGCCAATACAATCATTCCTAGGAAGCATGTCAAGGAATTACAAAAGAACTTGCTCATGTCTCATTCCACCGGAACTGAGCCCTATATTGAAGATGAGCAGGTGCGGGCCATGATGCTGCTCCGGCTTAATGCGCTGATTAAAGGTTTTTCTGGAATTAGATGGGAAACATTACAAAGACTTCTTTTCTTTCTCAACAATGATATCCTGCCTTTAGTGCCACAAAAAGGAAGCGTTGGGGCAAGTGGTGATCTAGTTCCTCTGGCTCATATGTCCATTCCTCTGATTGGGTTGGGCAAAGTAAAACACAAGGGAAAAATCTGGGACTCTGCTCAACTTCTGGCTAAGCTTGGTCTAAAGCCGCTGGAATTAGAGGCCAAAGAGGGCCTGGCTTTAATCAATGGCACTCAATTAATGAGTGCCTTAGGAGTTCTTAATGTCTATAACAGCTCTATTCTCTGCAAAACAGCAGATATTGCTTCTGCTTGCTCTATCGAAGCCCTAAGAGGAACAGACACTCCTTTTGATCCAAGAGTCCAGCGCTTAAGGCCTTATAAAGGTCAAAAATTAGTGGCCCAAAATATTAAAAAGCTGTTAAAAGGCAGTAAAATCCTTAAAAGCCACAAGCATTTTAATAAAATCCAAGATGCTTATTCCCTGCGCTGTATTCCTCAAGTCCATGGGGCCACTAGAGACACAGTAGATTATGCTGCTTCCATCCTAAAAATAGAAATTAACTCAGTCACAGATAATCCTATTATATTGCCAGCTTCAGGTGAAAGTATAAGCTGTGGTAATTTTCATGGACAGCCGGTCGCTTATATTCTTGATTTCTTGGCAATAGCCATTTCAGAAATAGCCAACATCTCAGAAAGAAGAGTAGAAAGATTAGTAGATCCAGCTTTATCCAATCTCCCTCCTTTTCTTACGGCAGAAGGTGGACTAAATTCTGGATATATGATTACTCAGTATGCAGCAGCAGCTCTTGTTTCAGAAAATAAAGTCCTAGCTCACCCGGCCTCGGTTGATTCTATCCCTACCTCAGCCAATCAAGAAGACCATGTAAGCATGGGTCCCATAGCTGCTTTTAAATGTGCAGAAATAATTAAAAACGTGAGAAAAGTGCTGGCTATTGAATTTCTATGTGCAGCTCAAGGATTAGATTTCATCCAAGAAAAGCCGGGAAGAGGTGTTCATATTGCCCATGATATCATTCGAGACCACATCCCAACTTTAACCCAGGACAGGGTTATGGCTTATGATATTCAAAAGATGGAAGAACTGTTGTTCAACGAAACTCTTATTAATGCCATTGAAGCTGAAATCGGCAGTCTGCATTAATATTAAGTCTATAAATTTATTGGAGAAGAATTTTGCCAAAAATAAAGCGGCAAATTATAATCTTCAAAAGAGAAGAGATCATATCAAGAAAAAAACCCTAAATATTATCTTAGCTATATAATCATATAGGAGAAGTGTGGGCCTTGGCCGAAGCTGCTCTGGGTATGGGGCTTAGAAGCTGTGCATCCCTCTTTTCTGGCTCGATAATGACAGGCGTAGCTCTTTTTTTCATTGCCTCCAGTTGGTATCTCACTAAAAATATCCTACATGTAACTCTCATAGAATTGATTTCTTTTTATTTAAAGAATCAATTGCCTTTTTTTGACAGACAGTTTCTAATAGTCCACCAACTACAGTTCCAGCTATAAGGCCTTTCCTAGAAAATATAGCCGAAGCCCTACTACCGGAGGAGTTGATGCTTCTGCAACCACAATTGTAGCCAAAGCCACCTAATTTTTTGTTTGAGCAGGCTAAATAAATAATTGTTTTGGCGGTATCCTTAAACCTCTTCAATTGCCGGCCAAAAACCCTTTGCTGATATCTCAAGAGTACCAACTTCATCAATAATCAGAACATCTGCCTTCTTACTCTAGACAATGATTCTTCTAGCTTCGGCTAAAATTTCCGGATTTAAAAAAAAGTGTTCTATCTTCTCTGCTTTCTCCTTACTTCCCTTTCTTATAAATGGCTTTGATTTTCCTGTTTTTAAATCTATCAAGTCATAGCCAACAATCTCCCGGCCTTTACCGACTCTTTCACTCAGAAAGCCCCTTATCTGAATATTATGTTCTTTTATCCTATTTAAAACTTTCTTTACAAGGGTTGTCTTCCCTGAATGAACAGGGCCGGTATTATGAATATCATGATAAAAAGCAACAATATGTCAGGCTAACGGCCATAGTATATACCTCTTTTTACTGCAAGATGGCAAAAACCCGGGCCGGGGCTCCAGTTCCATCTTTGATAAGCATAGGAATAACATAAAGCATTGCCCCTGAAGGGGGCAGCTTGTCCAGGTGGGCTATGTTTTCTAATGCCAGCTTATCAGCAGCAAAAAAAAGGCGGTGTACTTTAAAATCCTTTGACTGCCCATAATCTATACTCGGAGTATCAATGGCAATTCCCGTAATTTTTCTCTCATTGAGCAAAAATTCCACTGACTCTGGAGAAAACCCAGGAAAACTTAACTCAGCCACAGCTTCTTCCCCGGTCTTCTCTGTTCCCAGCACCTTTTTTTTATCCGGATAATATTTAGTATCGATGCCAGTATACATGATAACCCAGGCCTTGTCAGGAATTTTTCCATATCTTCTCTCCCAGGCTTTGATATCATCCACAGAAAGTTGATAATTTCGATTCATCTCACACTTCTTTACAACATCTATTTTTACCGCGGGGCCAATCCATTCTTCCAAAGGAATCTGTCCAATAGTCCGGCCTCCTTGAGCGAAGTGAATAGGGGCATCGACATGGGTCCCTCCATGTTCAGAAGCACTGTATTCATTGGAAGCATACCAATAGCCTTCTTCTGCTATTCCCCATGCAACTTTTTTCAGCTTAAAGGATTTTGCTGTCGGCCAATAAATCGTGCTTTCATCATAGGGATAAGTCATATCCAGCAGCTTACCTTTAATCTCAGACCCAACTAGATAATTCCCCGTGACCAAGACCAAACACAGACAGAAAAGAAAGTAATTGATTAAACTAATTTTGGATTTCACTCTTCCCTCCTTTTTATTTATTTTTTTTTATTAAATTCCTCAATATTTCCTTAATTATTGGCTATTATTCAAATTCATTGCTCGAGCATATCCAAAAAGCTGTCCAATTGATTAATCAGCTGTCCTTCAAAATAATTGCGTTCTGAAACGCTGTCACAATCAATAGTTATAAAAGGAATTCCTTTTTTTTGGAAGGCCTCTTTAATAATTTTTGTCCGCCCGTAATTCCAACGGCAGCCCCAATGGGCATAATGAATAACCCCATCAACTTTATACTGATGGGCTAAGTCCAAAAGGGTTTCTGTATAGAAATCAAGATTCCTATTGGCCAGATTAAAAATCAATCTTTGAGCTACACTCTTAAAGGGCTGGGATTGATCTAGTTCAGGCCAGGCAATGTAGTTCATTTCTTCAAAGGCTATAGCCGCCTGACGTTCTTTCTCCAAATAATGGAAAAAACGATTTTTAAAATAAGGCTTGACGTGTAACCAGAGGAGTCTATATTTCTCTTTTCCCAAAGGGGTATACCTTTTGGCCGTTCGCTTTTTCAGCTCTTGGGCCATACTCTTGTATATTTCCAAGGCCTGTTTAGAACCAAAACCAGTTCCCACAAGATATAGATAACTCATAGCCTCGCTTCCTCTCGTTGGACAGGGAACTGCCTGCTCGATAATATTTATCAATTGCTTATTAGAAAGGATAGAGCCGACAACCATAATTCGAGGACCATTAAATTCAGAGCTCTTATCTTTTTATTTTCCAACCTCCTCCAGAAATTTAGACAATTTTTGATTGAAATCTCTTTTAGGCATTGTTTGGCTGGCTCTGACCACTTTGGCCGCCATCGCTCCTTTTAAAAGGGGCGGCACTTGCTTTCTCATTTGATAAAGCTTATCCAATAAATCTCGGGTTTCATTATAGATTCGAACCGCTTCAACTAAATCTGAATCCTTGACAGAATGGTCGCTATATTCTTCTAAAGCTGCTTTGAACTTTATAATTTCACTTTTGAAATAATCAACTGCCAGAGGCCCATAAATTTTGGGAAGATTTAAAAAATGTAGGAAAGTGGATGAAGGACGATAATGCCGCCAGACATAATAAAGGTTGCGCATGGCATCACAGGAATCGACCAAGACCATTCCCTGGAAAAATTGGTTATCCATCCTTAAACCAAAGTCTAAAGAACTACGCACATAAGCTCATAAATTATGGTGAAGATAGCTATCAGCTATTTTTGTCGAGGGATCACTCTCCCAGAGTCGCAGGGGCTGGTAGCCAGCGGCCAAAATTATTTCCTCGGGTGTATAGGTGCAAAGCCAGCCCATCCAAGGAAGATTAGGGTAAGAAGCATGTTCAGGAAAATCAAAATCAATCATAAAATTGGTCTCCCTAACAGTTTGAACTAAAATTATTAATGCAAAAATATATTTAAATCAAGAAATTTTCTATTTGCGCAAGCATCTCAAAAATCACGATAGCTAATAGTAAAGAAGGTCATACTTATAGGCATCGATTTTCCTCATCCGAGCCCATTGGTTGGGTGGGGGCTTGGCCAGGATGGAAGGAAATCGCTGCCACATTTCATTTCTTGGTGAAGAATTTTACTCATCATGGTTTTGGAAATGACTCCAAAAATTAAGATAAAAAAGGGCTAAATTATTTTATATCTACAAATTACCCAGATTCACAAGTGGAATCACTAAAAGATGGGAGAACTTTTTCTTAAAATAGAATAAAATGGGGCTTTTTGATGCCAAGCTTTAGAGCTTGCATAAAGAACTTTCTCTTTATGAGGCTCCACATCACTTATGCCAAAATTGCTTCTAAATTGCGAGAACAAATTATTAAATTTTGGGGGAGCTCCAGTTTAACCCGCTATTGACATCATCCAGGCAAGTGCTAAAATAGTTTTATTAGCTAAACATCCTGAGGAACCAAATGCGCATTATTCTTTTTACAGGCAAAGGTGGCGTCGGTAAAACAACTCTGGCTGCAGCCACGGCCCTTCTTTCGGCCCAAAGAGGCTACCGCACTTTAATTATTTCCACTGATGCTGCTCACGGCTTAGCTGATGCTTTTGAGGTTGAGCTTTCCCATGAGCCACAAAAAATTCTCCCTAATCTTTATGGCCAGGAAATAAATTCTCTTGAGGAAATAGAAAAAAAATGGGGAGAAATTAAGAATTATCTGACAGCTTTTTTTTCCTCCCAGGGAATCGATGTACTCGAGGCTGAAGAAATGAGTATCTTCCCGGGAATGGAGGAACTTTTCAGCCTGATGGAAATCAGGAATTACAATAAAAACTCAGATTTTGAAGTCATAATAGTCGATTGTGCCCCGACCGGAGACACTTTACGCCTGCTCAGCGCTCCTGAAATAACTGGTTGGTATTTAAAACACATTTTTCCTCTACAAAGAACAGCCGCTAAAGCTGTTAGACCCGTTGCCAGTCGAGTCCTCCCCTTTCCTTTCCCTGAAGACAAAGTCTTCGAAACCATGAAAAACCTGACCATTCAACTGGCAGAAATGAAGGATATTCTGGCTGACAGCCGTCAAACTTCTATTAGACTGGTGGTTAATCCTGAAAAAATGGTAATTAAAGAGGCTCAGAGAGCATTTACTTTTTTCAATCTCTTTGGCTATATGGTCGATTTGATTATTGTCAACCGAATCATTCCGGCAGCCGTAAAAGACATTTATTTCAAAAAATGGAAGTTACTTCAAACTGAATATCAGCAGCTAATCAAAGAATGCTTTTCGCCCTTGCCCATCCTTTCTTCTGATCTCTTTTCCCAGGAGGTTGTGGGCAAAAAGCTGTTGGCCGAAATGGCCAAAAAAGTCTACGGGCAGCGTGATCCTACCCAGATTTTCTTTAAGCAGAAGCCAATATCTGTAGAAAAAGCTGACAGCGGCTTTGATCTCCTTTTACACCTGCCTTTTGTGACCAAGAAAGATCTCAAATTATCCCAAAAAGGAGAAGAACTGTCTATCAAAGCTGGCCATTACAAAAGAAATATCTTACTGCCCCCTACTTTACTCCACTATTCAGTGAAAGGGGCTAAATTCGATAGTCAAAAACTGAGAATACTCTTTCGGCATTAAAAAGAACCTCATTTTGTCCAAAAAGGAGGTGAAATAATGGATAAAAGCCGAACAAAAGAAATAAGGATAAGCATTCCCGAGGAACTATTTTCGCTGTTTATACCTGAGAAAACCTTAGATCACTTAATAAATGCCAAAAAAGAAATGCTTCTGGCCTTTAGAGCCTTAATTGACGCCAAGATAGAATCGTTGGAAAAAAGAGGAAGTCAAAAAGCAGCCAACCGCAAGAAAATAAAAATAGACTAAAGAATAAAGACTGAGCCTTCCTGGTAGTTGGCTTAACACCAAATATAGCCAGAACAGCTTATGACTAGTACTGATTTGGAAAAAATCCGTCAAGGATGAAAAATTTCGGGTTGACTTGGGCCTTGATTAATATTAGATTAATTATGTTTTTTAAGACAATTTATATCATAAAAGAGAGTAAAATCTTTAATGAGTACCCAAACACAGCCAGCAGTCAGGATCTTACCACGAAAATTATTAATAGCTTTTCCGCGCTATTTATCCCGCCTTGCTTCCCTTTTTATCAGCCTCAATATCAAACCTAATACTCTGAGTCTGATAGCACTTTTGACCGGATTAGGGGCAGGAGTCCTATTTTTCTTGGAGAGGCCCCTTTGGGCTGGCATTCTCATCGTGATTTGCGGTTTATTTGACATCCTTGATGGTAAAGTTGCTGTCGGCTCAAATCAGAAAAGTCTTTTTGGGGCAATTTTTGATTCAACCTTAGATAGATATTCTGAATTCTTTATCTATCTCGGCCTGGCTCTTCATTTCAGAAATCACTGGGCCCTATGGTTAACATTTTTTACTATTCTCGGCTCAACTATGGTTAGTTATACAAGAGCAAGAGCTGAAGGTTTGGGGATAGAATGTAAAATGGGCCTGATGCAAAGAGCTGAAAGGATGGTTTTCCTTTCTCTTGGTTCTATTGTAGGGGCCGCTTTTCAAATATTAAATCCAGTTATGATAGGGGTCCTGGCAATCATAGCTGTTATTTCCAATATCACAGCTTTTCAAAGGGCCTTTTATGTGAAAAGAATTGAGAAGCAAAGGAAATTAAAAAAGGAGGTAAAATCACATGGACAAAATTAGAGTAGCCATCATTGGTGTTGGTAACTGTGCCTCTTCTTTAATTCAGGGCGTTGAATATTACAAAAATGCCAAAGAAACGGATTTCATCCCTGGGGTTATGCATGTTAATTTGGGCGGCTATCATATTCGGGACATTGAATTTGTAGCCGCTTTTGATATCGACCGAAATAAAGTAGGTAAAGACTTAAGTGAAGCTATTTTTACCCATCCAAATAACACAACAAAATTTGCTGATGTTCCCTATCTCAATGTTAAGGTAGACAGAGGTATGACTCATGATGGTTTAGGAAAATATCTGTCCCAGATAATCAAAAAAGCCCCAGGAGCGACTTCTGATGTAGTCAGGATTCTTAAAGAAAGCAAAGCTGATGTGGTTATCAATTATTGCCCTGTGGGCAGTGAAGAAGCCACTAAATGGTATGTAGAACAGGTGCTGGAGGCTGGTTGTGCTTTTATAAATTGTATTCCTGTCTTCATAGCCAGTGAGAAATATTGGCAGAAAAGATTCGAAGGGAAAAATCTTCCAATTATTGGAGACGATATAAAATCTCAGGTAGGAGCTACCATTCTTCACCGGACGCTGGTTAACTTATATCTTGACCGGGGGATGCCTATCGATAGAACTTATCAGCTTAATACCGGCGGCAATACAGATTTTCTGAACATGCTGGAAAGAGAAAGGCTGGTTTCTAAGAAGAAATCCAAAACCAACGCCGTCACTTCTCAAATAAAAGCCAGGGGTTTAGATATACACCCTGATAACATACATGTTGGCCCGAGTGATTATGTCGCCTGGCAGAAAGATAATAAAATCTGCTTTTTAAGAATCGAAAGCCGCCACTTCGGTGATGTTCCCACATATCTTGATTGCCGTCTTTCAGTGGAAGATTCACCAAATTCAGCCGGAGTGGTTATTGACGCCATCAGATGCTGTAAGTTGGCTCTAAATAATGGTATTTCAGGGGCTCTTTATGCTCCCTCCTCCTACTTTATGAAATCACCACCCAAGCAGTACACAGATACCGAGGCTCGAGAGCTGACCGAAAAATTTATCAAAAAGTACGCAAAAAAAGAACCAAAAAAAGAAAAAAAGAGTTGAGTTAGCAGATAAAATATTTCTCATCCTAGCAATAGACTGGTCGGAGACCGCTTCCTGTAGAATCAATAATACAGATGGAGGGCTTTCTCCCCTCAGCAGACGGGGTCAGACCTTCATAAGTTTCATAAATTATGCTTCTCTATTGATATATTTCGTTTGTTTGTAAGGGACAAAAGTTATTACAATTATTGTAAAAATTAAAGTTATGAAACTTATGAAGGTCTGACCCCACCGGCACAAAGCCATAAAAATATTGATAACTTTTGAAAATTGAAGTAAAAATTAAGGTAGCTGAAGACATTAATAAAGCAAAAAGAATAATTAACCAATAAATGAAAAAGATCAAAATAACTATTTTCTTACTCACCCTTTTTCTCTTCACTAATATAGGCCTCCTGGCTATAGAAACAGGAGAAATTAGAGGAAAGGTAGTTGATAGTCAGGGTACAGCCTTGCCTGGGGTCGAAATTACAGCCAGAAGCCCCAGCCTCCAAGGTAGCCGAACTGTTATTTCCACCTCCAAGGGTGAATTTCATTTTCCTCTTCTGCCTGTCGGTACCTACACTCTCCACTTTAGACTTTCAGGTTTCACTTCCGTTACCCAAGAGGCAGTTGTTGTCCGCCTGGGCCAGGTTACTGATCTCAAGGTAATGCTTAAAACATCTCCGCTGAAGGAAGAAATCGTAGTCACAGCCAAAGCCCCATTAATAGATAAAACCTCGACTGATACCAACTTCCACTTAAGCAGTCAAGATCTAGAAAGAATCCCTGCCCAGAATCGAACCGTAGTCGATGTCATCAAATTTGCTCCTGGTGTGACTGGAGTCAGGATGAATACCCGCCGCGGCACAGCCAGCGAAGGCCAACCCAGCTTCCGAGGGGAGGGAGAAGAAGGTAACAACTGGATTGTTGATGGCCTCTCCATCAGTGGGGTAAGATTAAGAAACTCAGGCATGCAGTTAAATTATGATTCAATCGACGAAATCCAGATCATCTCCGATCCCTTCAGTCCTGAATTTGGCTCAGCTTACGGCGGAATAATTAATATAGTAACTAAAAGCGGCAGCAATGAATTTAAGGGAGAATTATCCCTCATCTTTCAAGACAAAAAACTGCAAGCTTCCCGCCAGCCGCAATTCTCAGTCGTCAGCGAACCAGCTTACTTTTCTAATTACAACTGGTATTTTGATCTGGGAGGACCAATAGTTAAAGATAAATTATGGTTTTTCCTGTCTAACAATTTTTTCACCGACACTGAAGAAACAGAAGATACTGTAGTTGATTACTTCTTTGTCCCTGGCGGCAAAAAAACAACCCGCCATAACAACCTCTTTACCAAATTCTCCTATGCTTTGAGCAACAATCATAACCTATCTCTTACTACTGTTTACCACCGCTCCCTGGGACAAAAAGGGGGCACAGGCATTCCAGATTTATTTGAAGAAAAAACATTTTCTGATTTTATTTTCCGTCTTAATTATAAAGGAATTTTAAACTCTTCGACCTTCATTGAAGCCGGTCTGGGCCGGGTCAAAAGAGACTCCCTTCAAGAGCCGGTGGATAAAGACTTAGGTCCTGCTCAATATTTCATCGAAGATTTGGCCCGTAATATCCATAATTCCTATGGAAATATTACTGATAACCAGCAAAGGCTGGATTTCTCTTTTAAATTGACCAAATACCTGGAGACTGCCAATTTTGGGCACCATGAAATAAAATTAGGCTTCGAATACTACAGTTTTTCTTCTGAATTTGGAGTTGATTTTGCCGGGAAAAACGAAGATCTTTTTCCGGGCAATGGTTTTGATAGCGGCACCAAATATTATTTTAACACCTGGAAGGGGAAAAAAGGCACGCCTACTTTTTTCTATGAGTATGGTCAGTTTAATTTTATTAATTCATCTTATGGAATCGGTCTTTATTTAAAAGATAAGGTAACCTGGGGAAAATTCACTTTCATGGCTGGTCTTCGCAGCCAAACTCAGGTCTGTTTGGATGATAAAAAAGAAAAACTCTGGTCCTGGAATCTTGAAGACTTTCTTTCTCCTCGCCTTTCTTTAGCAGTTGATCTTACTGGTAATGGAACGAATGTTTTAAAACTCGGATGGGGGCGCTTTTCCGATGTTATAACTACCATGCCTCTGGGCCTTTTTAACAGTGGGGCTGGACTTACTTTCCGCACCTATCGTTGGCAGGGACCGGCCGAACCCACCCAAAAGCAGATTCATAACCCCGCTTTCTGGCAATTTGAAAATGAACAGAAAAGTCAGGCTTTTGAAATTGCCAAGGGAATCAAGCCCAATTTTCTAACCCGCTATCTTGTCGAGTTTGACCGAAGATTAAGCAGGGAGTGGGCCTTAAAGACCCGCTACGTCCGCACTACAGCCAAAAATTTACTGGAAGTCTTGGCTGTTTTTGACCCAGTAACCCAATATAAATTCTTATATGATAACTTTGAAATAAAGAGACGAAATTATCATAGTCTTGAAGTTGAGTTAGACGGAAAAATAGGTTCTACTCTTTATGTCAATGCCTCTTACTGTTATTCTTCGGCTATGGGCACAAATCCAGGTCAGACTGAAACTGGCTCCTGGTCCCAGGAAGAGGGCAGTACTAATTATTTAGGGCTTTTTGGCAATCACCTCTACGTACCTGATTTACCCCAGTTAAAAGAACTGAAAGCCTATATTGATTGGGCTCTAGGAGGCCTTGGAGGCAGAGGGATTGGAGATGAAGGCTGGTATGGAAAACTTCCCTATGCAATTGATCACGATTTCAAGTTTAATTCAAGCTACCTCGGGCCTTGGGGCCTCACTCTATCCACCGCCTTTGAATGGCTCTCAGGCTATTACTGGGAAAAATTGGGGTATGTGCCTTTTTTTGGCGGCTATTATTCCTACCCGGAAGGACGGGGATCAAGAAAGACTCCAGCCCATTTCTATCTTGACGCTGCCTTAGAAAAGGCTTTTAAACTGCCGGACCTTGTTTCTTCTTCAAATGTGTTCCTGGTAGTCAGGTTAGATATTTTTAACCTGTTTAATTCACAAAAACCCATTTCCTATGTTAAAGAAGACATCCCTCTCTTTGGCCAAGTCTGGGGGAGACAACAACCCCGCCAGGCCAGGCTGATGGTCAAGATCAACTGGTAGACAATTTGCCACGTGATGGACGGCTGGATTGTTTAATTTAACAGCCTACTGGGGACAGCAAAGCCTATAATAACAAAGGCTTACGGCTAAGCCGGTCCTATTCGACGGTGACGCTCTTAGCCAGGTTACGAGGCTGGTCGACATCAGCTCCCCTAATTGAAGCAATGTAATAGGCAAAAAGCTGTAAAGGCAGAGCGCTGAGGAAGGGGCTAAACAAAGGATTGACTTCTGGGATAGGGATAACTCTATCCACCTTATCCTGAATTTCTTTATCATTCTCAAAAGCTACAGCCAGAATATAGCCTATTCTGGTTTTAATTTCAGAAATATTGCTCAACATTTTTTCATAAACTCTATCTTTAGGAACTATGGCCATGGTCGGCATCTTGTCATCAATGAGGGCAATGGGACCATGCTTCATCTCTCCTCCTGGATAACCTTCGGCATGAATATAGGAAATTTCTTTAAGCTTAAGAGCACCTTCCATGGCAATAGGAAAACTTACCCAACGCCCCAAATAAAGAAAATGGGAAAAAGAAACAAAATCCAAGGCTAATTTTTCTAAAAATTTAGCTCTTCCCAAGATTTTTTCCATCTTATGAGGCAGGCGCTGCAGGGCCTCGATATAGGGCAGCGAATCTTTTGGACTGAGTTTTCCTTTGATTTGAGCTAAGTGCAAAGCCAACAGAGCTAAAGCAGCCATCTGAGCTGAGAAAGTCTTGGTGGCGGCCACCCCAATCTCAGGACCAGCATGGGTATAAAGGACTCCTTCTGCTTCTCTAGCTATAGAGGAATTAACCACATTACAGAGAGCCAGAGAAAGAGCTTCCTTTTCTTTTACAGCCCGCAAAGCAGCTAAAGAGTCGGCTGTCTCTCCTGATTGAGAAATAATTATGACTAAAGCTTTTTTATCCAGAATGAAATCTCGGTAGCGGTATTCAGAAGCATACTCAACATCAACTGACACCCCGGCCAAGGTTTCTATAAAGCACTTGGCGACCAAGCCAGCATGATAGGAGGTGCCGCAAGCGATAACCACCACTCTTTCTATTTCCTGAAGAGCTTGAGGGGAAAGTTTGATTTCATCCAGCCAGACCTTGCCCGAATCAAGTGACATGCGGCCATTTAAAGTATCTCTAACCACCTGAGGCTGCTCAAAAATCTCCTTAAGCATAAAGTGTTTAAACCCTCTTTTCTCTATCATCAACGGGCTCCAGCTTATATGGTCAATCTTCTTCTGGAGAGCATTTCCTTTGAAATCAAAAAAATTAACGCCTTTTTTGCTAATAACAGCCATCTCTCCATCTTCCAGAAAAACTACTTTCTGAGTATAGGTCAAGAGTGGATTCAAATCAGAAGAAATAAAAAACTCTTTATCTCCCAAACCGACTACAGCTGGAGGGCCTGTTTTGGCCACCACAATTTTTTCAGGGTCCTGGGTGGAAATAACAGCCAGGGCAAAAGCTCCTTCAAGTTCTTCAATTGCTTTCTGGACAGCCTCTTCCAGCCACCCATCAAAGTACTTCTCAACTAAATGGGCAATAACTTCCGTATCAGTCTCTGTCCGAAAATGATGACCTTCTTCTTTAAGATCGTTTTTTAAACTAAGATAATTTTCAATTATCCCATTATGGACAACAACCAGCTGGTCTTTACAGTCCCTATGGGGATGGGCATTTTCCTCGCTAGGACGGCCATGGGTAGCCCAGCGAGTGTGGCCTACCCCATAGCTACCAGCCAGAGGTTCTTGCTCTAAGCTCCTCTCTAAAGAACTTATTTTTCCCTTAACCCGTCTAATCTGAATTTTGTCTTTGGCGACAACCGCGATGCCGGCCGAATCATAGCCTCTGTATTCCAGCTTCTTCAAGCCATCTATAAGAACAGGAACTACATCTCTAGAGCCGATATAGCCAATAATCCCGCACATTATTTTCTCCTTTTTCTCTTGCTCCAGCCTTTCTTTTCAATCTGTTTGCTGCGGGCTACAGCCAAAGACTCGGCCGAAACATCTTTGGTAATAGTGGAGCCAGCTCCAATATAAGCCTTTTTACCAACTTTAATAGGAGCTACCAGTTCAGTTCCTGAGCCAACAAAGGCTCCTTCTCCAATATAAGTTTTGTGCTTTTTCTGGCCATCGTAATTACAGGTAATAGTTCCAGCTCCGATATTAACCTTACTTTCTACCCTACAGTCACCCAGATAGGAAAGATGACCAGCCTTGGAATATTTTCCAAAAGTTGTATTTTTCATCTCGACAAAATTACCAATTTTAGCTCCCTGTTCGATCACCGTATTAGGCCGCAAATGAGTAAAAGGGCCAACTTGAGCCTCATGGCCAACGGTACTTCTTTCAATCATGGTTGAACTCAGTATCTTGGCTCCATGGCCAATCTTGGAATCCTGGATATGGACAAAAGGATAGATTTGACATTGGCGCCCAATTACGGTCTTTCCTTCAATTATGACCGAAGAATAAATAATGGTATCTCTTCCGACTTTAGCCTCCAAATCAATCCAGGTGGTAGAAGGATCATAGATAGTCACTCCACTTTCCGTCAAAGATTTTATTTTTCTGTGTCGGAGAAATTCTATAGCCTTAGCCAGTTCATAGCGGCTGTTGATGCCGATAATTTCCTCAGGATAAGGAACCTGGTAGCAGCCCACTGGCTTCTTGGCCTTGATTAAAATTTCAATAACATCTGTTAGATAATATTCACCTTTCTTATTGTTATTGGAAACCTTAGGTAAAGCCCAAAGGAGATCTTTTATTTTGAAAAGATAGACTCCAGCATTAATCTCTTTTAGGCGCCGCTGGGAAGGAGTAGCATCTTTCTCTTCAACAATCTTTACAATCTTATTCCCCTCCCAAATAATGCGGCCAAATCCAGTAGGGTTTTCCAAGACAGCACTTAAGAAGGTTAGCGAATTTTTTTGAGCCTGATGAACCTTTAGAAATGGTCTTAAAGTTTCAGGTCGGAGTAGAGGTAAATCAGCATTAATGACAAGCAGGTCTTTTTCGCCTGCTTTCTTTAAAATCTCTCTCGCAGCCAGAACAGCATGAGCTGTTCCTAACTGCCTCTTTTGGACAACAAACTCTACTGGAAGCGACTGACATTCTTCCATTACTTGCTGCTTTTGATATCCCACTACAGCGTAGATTTTCTCCGCTCTCAACTTAGCTACACTCTCAACAACCAATTGGAGCATGGGTTTCCCCATTAAAGAGTGGAGAACTTTAATTTTCTCCGATTTAAACCTGGTTCCCTTGCCTGCGGCCAGTATTAAGGCCAGAAATTCATGTTTCATACCAATCTGGTTATAAGCTTAAATTTTTTATCCTCTCTAAGGTCGGCAAAATCTCTTTCGTTTTGAGCCAAAATCCGGAAAAACTTATCAACTTGAATAGCTTTTTTCAAATATTCCAGACATTCATCTTTGTTACCCATCAAACAATAGACATCAGCCATTAAATAAAGAATTTTTCCTTCTTTAGGCTGCATCTGATGAGCCTTAGAGAGATATTTAAGGGCTTCTTCATAATTGCCCTGATTTATCTTATAGACACTGTATTGATAATAATCATCAAAAGTTTTAAGTTGAATTTCCTCTTTTTTTCCTCTTTCCTGACAAATAGCTAAATAAACCTGAGCCCGATCTGCTATCTCTCTTTCTTTAGAAAACTTTTCCAATAAGACTTTTAATTTAGCGGCAGCTTCACTGTAATGCCCCTTGTGAAAAAGTCTCATAGCCTGGCTGTAAACTGTTAGAGCTTTTTGATAATCATCTTTTTTTGTTTTACTTGGTTCGGCCAATTTAATCTCCCTTATAAGACTTTTTAGTATCACCCATTCTATCTCAGAAGAAGCTCTTTGACAAGAACAAAAGTTTTGGTTCAATATATCTATTCTTTGATGCCGATAATTCAATAATAAAAAAAACGATAAACAATAAGCTTACTTTCAATCATCCTCAACAAAGATCTCGGCCACTAATAAGTGCTTTGAATGCCCAGCCCTCAGGAATAAAGGCCAGCGGCCTCTCCCTTCCTTATCCATTTTAAACATTTAAATTCAAGCCTTAATTAGCAGAGTTATTATTTTGACTTTTAAGCAAAAAAGTAAATCCCTCTTTGGGGGTGGTTTTCCAGGTGATTTTTCCTACCTCAAACGATGAATTTTAGGTTTGGCAGTTGCCGGACTGCTGGACATAGTGGGGGCTGGAGGGACCATTCTCCGAATGGTCTGCTGGTGCCAGCAACCCCTAAATTTCACTCTTTACTATTTACTCCTCACTGTTCTTGAAGGCTAGAGGTAAGTCCACAGCTTGGGATTGTTCATCAGAAACCTTACAGCCTTGAGATGAAGACTGTGACCGGCTTTATAAGCCTGGAAATGGCCGCAAAGGGGATGCCCGATGAGTGACAGATCGCCAATAAAATCTACTATCTTGTGGCGCACAAACTCATCAGGAAAGCGGAGGGGGCCATTTATCACTCCCTTCTCACCCAGAACAATTGCATTTTCCAGCGAACCACCCAAAGCCAAACCCTGGGCTCTGAGTTCAGGAACATCCTTTAAAAAGCCAAAGGTCCGGGCCGGGGCAATTTCCTTTATAAAACTCTCTTCATCCACCACCAAGCTTAACTCCTGACTGTTAACGGCTGGATGATCAAACTGGATAGAGTAACTTATCTTAAGTTCCGGCTCCGGCCAAAAAGCGATATAAGCATCTTCCTCTTTAATAAGAGCATGCTTTTTGACTCCTATTGATTTTTTATTATCAGCAATAATCTTTCTGCCTGCCTCCCGAATATATTTGACAAAAGGAAGAGCACTGCCATCCAAAATAGGAATTTCACTACCATTAATGTCTATTCTCAGGCTATCAATGCCCAGCATATAAAGAACAGCCAGCAAATGCTCAATAGTTTGAATCTTGCCTTCTGGGAAAACAAGGTAACTACTGTTTTTAGCTTCTATTTTTCTCCAATCCAGAGGAATTTCTAAATTTCCTAAATCCGTTCTCCTGAAAACTATTTGACCTGCCTCAGATGGCACCAGCCGAAGACGGACTTGGCTTCCCGAATGAACTCCTCTTCCTGAAATTTCAACTGGCCGCGCAAGAGTACATTTCTTTTCCTTGTCCATTACTGCTAATATTATAATCTACTTCCCTATCTATCTGTCAATAATGCAGGAGACAACTATGCACGCCATCCGTCAAGTATAAATTCATTTGCTCAATGGTTGCTTAGTGGTCCTCAATGGGTTGTCCTCAATGGGGTCAGACCGAGCCATCTTCTTGAATCTAAAGTAATTACCTCTATTTTTAGCCCCTATTATTCTCTTAGACTAACTTTTTCAGGCCTCAAAAGGAGCTTCTAAGGCCAGTTGAAACTCAGAACAGTCTCTAAAAAGGCGTTCAACTTGAGGGACATAGCTCTGGTATTTAGTGTCAAATGTGAAGACTTGACCCCTTGTCTCAAACCCTTGTCTTGAATGCTTTGCCTTGGTTTTTGATATCTGGTAGAATGTTGGCCGTGAAAAGCAAGCTTCAGGAAATCTTGACTAAAGTCCATATCAGAGAGCTTTCGCCTGAAGAAGCCCTTCACCTTTTAAAAGACTATCCTTATCAAGATCTTGATTTTGTCAAGATTGATCATCACCGCGAGTTAAGACGGGGCTTTCCTGAAATAATTTATGGACCTGGAAAAAATGAAGAACAGCTAATAAAAATTGCCTCAGAAATAATAAATAAAGACAGCAATCTCCTCATAACCAAAGTTGAACCAGAAATTTTCCAAAAAATTAAAAATAAGCTCCCAAGCCTCCAGTATAACTCTTTAGGAAAAACCGTCTATCTTAAACATCAGCCACCTCCCTCTGGCAAGGGAAAAATTGTAATAATCACAGCTGGAACTTCTGACATACCTGTAGCTGAAGAAGCGGCTGTGACCTGCGATCTTCTGGGCAATAAAACTGAAAAGATTTACGATGTAGGTGTTGCCGGCATTCACCGCTTGTTCGGAGAACTGGAGAAGATAAAAAAGGCACGCGTAGTTATCACTGTAGCCGGCATGGAAGGGGCTCTGCCTAGTGTTGTGGCCGGCTTGATTAATATTCCTCTTATTGCTGTTCCGACCAGTATTGGCTACGGGGCCAGCCTGAAAGGAATTGCCGCCCTACTGGCCATGCTTAACTCCTGCCCAGGCGGAGTGGCTGTAGTTAATATCGATAACGGCTTTGGCGCGGCTTACATGGCCAGCCTAATTAATCATCTCTAAAAACGCTTAAAATACTGGCCAAAAAACAGTTGTATATTTTATTTTCTAAAACTTTAATTTATAGCTATTTAGCCGCTTGACAAATGACTGGTTCACTCCTATATTTACTATTAATACAATTCCATCAGTTTTACACTCATTAATGGAAATAGTAGATCAAATTAGACAGACGGCTAACATAATTGATATTGCCTCTCAATACACTACTTTAAGAAAACGAGGTAAAAAATTTGTAGGTCTCTGTCCTTTCCATTCTGAAAAAGATCCCTCTTTTACGGTCGATGAGGATAAACAACTCTTTCACTGCTTTGGCTGCGGTATTGGCGGAGATGTTTTTACTCTGGTTATGGAAAAAGAAAATCTAAGTTTCCCCGAAGCTTTAAAATATCTGGCTGAGAAATATCATATTCCTCTCCCTCAAAAAAGAAAACTATCTCCTCAACTTCTCAAGCTGGAAGAAAAACTGTTTAAAATAAACCAGGAAGCTCTGGCTTTTTTCAAAAAAAATCTATATAACACCCAGGAAGGGAAAAAGGCTTTAGCTTACCTAAAAAAAAGAGGGATATCTGAAGAAATAATCCAGGCGCTTAAGATTGGCTATGCCCTGAACTCCTGGGATTCCCTTCTCACTTTTTTCCGGACTAAAAACACACCGCCCGATCTTCTGGAAAAGGCTGGATTGGTTTTGGCTCGTCAACAAAAAGAGGGTTATTATGATCGATTCAGGGGAAGGATTATTTTCCCCATCTTCAACCTGAGCGGCAAAGTAGTTGCCTTTGGCGGCAGAACGATTTTCGAGGCTGAGCCTAAATATCTCAATTCTCCAGATACTCCAGTTTATTCCAAAGGCAAGCTTCTCTATGGCCTGAATTTCTGCAAAGAAGCTATCCGCTCTCAGGGCGAAGTAATATTGGTAGAAGGCTATACAGATTTCATTGCTCTCTATAAAGATGGTATCCGCAATGTAGCTGCTTCTTTAGGCACCAGCCTAACTCCTCAACAAGTCTCCTTGGCTGCTCGTTTTGCCCCTCGAATTATTGTCAGCTATGATGCCGATGAAGCCGGCCGCAAAGCCGCTCTTCGAGCCGTCTCTCTTGGTTTCGAACAAGGAGTTCAAATTAAAATTATGAATTTACCTGATGGAACTGACCCTGATAGCTTTATCAACCAAAAAGGCCTCCAACAATTTAGCGACTTAGTAAAAAAGAGCACTCCCGGGTTAAAATTCATGATTGATTCCATCCTTCAGTTGGAAAAAGAAAAAAACCCAGAAGAAAGGGCAAAATCAGCCAGACAAGTTGTGGAAGAGGTTGAAAAAATTCCCGATTCAGTGGTTAGAAGCGAATATCTAAAACTGGCTAGTCAATATTTAGGCATAGAAGAAGAGGTGCTGCGGAGCATAGCCCGCCAAAAATCAAGCGAAGAGCCAGCCCCTTTGCCCCAAGGATTTTTCTTTCCTGCTGAAAAGAGGCTTATCCAGATTTTAATCGAGGATAAGTTAATAGCACCCTATATCTATGCGGAAATGGAGGAGGAAGATTATCAGGGACTAAGAAGCGAGCCAATTTTCACCGCTCTCACCAACTGTTTTAAAAACGGCAAAGAAATGAATTTTTACGAAGTTAAAGACAAAATAGCTCCTCCTTTACGCAGCAGCTTATCGCGAATGCTTTTAGAAAAAGGCAGCCATGCCACCCTGGGAGAAGCACTCGATTGCCTTTATTCGTTAAGGCAAATTTCTCTGGGAAAAAAATCAAAAAAACTAAAGGCTGAAATAGAAAAACTGGAAAAAAAGGGAGAAAAAGAAAAGCTGCGCTCCCTTCTCGGCCAGAGATTGGAGATTACAAAACAACTCCTGGCTTTAAGGCAACGAAATATCAAGAAAATGAGTTTAAATAAAAGGGAAAATATTAATATAAATAGGAGTTAGAATTGGCTACAGACAATAAATTAGATAAAGATGAAATAGACCAGCTTATTTCTAAAGGCCGAAAGCAGGGTTATCTGCTTTTTGAAGAAATTGATAAAACATTTCATGATGAATTTGACCGTGACCAGAAATTCGATGACTTTCTAAGTTCCATGGATGATTACGGAATCAAAATTCTTGACTCTAAACAAAGGAAGGTTTTCCCTAAAAGAAAAAAAAGCGATGTCATTTCTCTGGAAGCCTTGGAAAGAACAACCGATCCTGTCAAGCTCTATTTAAGAGAAATGGGCAATATTTCCCTCCTGACCAGAGAAGGTGAAATTGCCATTGCAAGAGAAATCGAAAGAGGCGAAAAGGCCATAATCAAAGCCCTGTCCAAAACCAGACTGGTTCTAACTGAAGTCCTTTCTCTCGAAGAAAGGATCAATGATAATCCTGAAATCCTTCATGACATGTTTGACCTCAGCGAAGAAGATTTATCAGAAGTAAGGTTGGAAGAGAAAAAGAATGAGATTCTGGAAAAAATAAGAGAAATAAGAGAATTAAGTCATGAACTCGACAGCCTGCCTTCGACTAAAAAATACAAATTTTCCCGAGGCCGCTTAATCGTAAAAATGAGCCGCCTCATTCGAGAGCTAAATATCCGCTCCAATCACCGAGAAAGAATTATTGAGGCCCTGCGGGAAAAGCTCAAAATAATTAATGAGCTAGAAGATAGTAAAGAGGAATTAAACATAGCTTTGCAGCGGACTCGAAGCCTCCGCCGAAAAGAAGAATTAAAACAAAGAATAAAAGATATAAACAAATTTTTAAGGATGTATCAGCGAGAAATTGGGCTCAACTCTCAAGCCCTAAGAAAAACAATCAGAACCATTACTACTGGTAAAAAAATAAGCGATCAAGCTAAAAAAGAACTGGTAGCCGCCAATTTAAGGCTGGTTGTCTCCATCGCCAAGAAATATAGCAACCGTGGCCTCCAATTTTTGGACCTAATCCAAGAAGGCAATATGGGTCTGATGAAAGCAGTCGAAAAATTTGAATACCGAAGAGGATATAAGTTTTCAACTTACGCTACCTGGTGGATAAGACAGGCCATAACCCGAGCCATTGCTGATCAGGCCAGGACTATCCGCATTCCTGTTCACATGATAGAAACCATCAACAAATTAATCCGGGTTTCAAGAAGCCTTGTTCAGGAAATAGGCAGAGAGCCTACCTGCGAAGAAATAGCCAAAAAAATGGACATGCCGGTTAATAAAGTAAGAAAAATCATCAAGATTGCTCAAGAACCCATCTCTTTAGAAACGCCTATTGGTGAGGAAGAGGACAGCCATTTAGGTGACTTCATTGAAGACAAGCTCATTCCTTCACCACCTGAAACAGTTATCCATATCAACTTGCGTGAACAGATTGAGGAAGCTTTAAAAACCTTAACCGAGAGGGAAGCCAAAGTTTTAAAAATGCGATTCGGTCTGGGTGATGGCAATGAACACACTCTGGAAGAAGTAGGCCAGCAATTCAAGGTTACTCGTGAGCGAATCAGACAGATTGAGGCCAAAGCTTTAAGGAAATTAAAACATCCCACCCGAAGCCAAAAACTTAAATCTTTTACCGACAAACATTAGTCCACTTAAAAAATGTGGCTCGATTTCTTTTGGACAGCATTTTATACCACGCTTACTTTCCCATTTTAAACTTCTAATCACTCCTTTATATTTTTTATTATTCATCGCTTACCACCAATTTTTTTATCAACTAATAAAATAAAAATAACTGCCGATTTTGCTCTTTAATTGACTTGGTATCTCATATTTGCTATAAAAAACTAAGGGCCTATAGCTCAGCGGAAGAGCCACCGGCTCATAACCGGCAGGTCCCAGGTTCGAATCCTGGTAGGCCCATTTTTAGAAGAGGAAGAAATGTGGAAATTAATTTTAGCAATTTAATTCATCTTCAGGAGATAGATACAGAATTACACCATATTTCTCTCTTCTTAAAAAATTTCCCCCACCAAATAAAAGAAATAGACAACAAGATAGAGCAGAGCTCTCAAATTGTCCTTAAGGCTAAGGAGAAATTAGCTAAAAATCAGAAAAAAAGAAGAGATTTAGAAGCGGAAGCCCAGGATTTAAAAACACAAATCTCAAAATACAAGCTTCAATTAAATAAAGTTAAAACCAATAGAGAATACAGTTCACTGCTTAAAGAAATTGAAGAAACCCAGCAGAAAATTGATTCCCTCGAAGAAGAGATAATCAGTGAGATGCTGGCTGCCGATGACATTGAAGTGGAAATAAAAGAGGCCAGCCAAAAGGCCAATAAAAGCCAACAAGAACTGGCTAAGGAAAAAGATAAATTAGTTCAAAAGAAAAAAGAAATGGAAGAGAAAAAAGCCCGCCTTCTGGGAGAAAAAGAAGCTCTAGTACCTAAAATTCCAAGGGATCAGTTAAATCTATATGTAAAAATCTACAGGAAAAACAACGGCATTGCCCTTTCCCCTATTAACGATGAGTTTTGTTCCATGTGTCATATGCGTATCCGACCTCAAGTGCTGAATGAGCTCAAAGCCCAGAATAAAATCATCCTTTGTGAAAACTGTGGTCGGATTTTATACTGGGAAAAAAAATCAGCCTGAGGAAAGATGCTCAGTCTTCCTGATACAGCAAATCAATTAATTCTTTATACTTTTTTTCAATAATATTTCTTCTAACTTTTAAAGTTGGAGTAATCTCTCCTTTTTCAATCTCAAATTCCCGCTCAAGAAGGACAATCTTTTTAACCTTTTCATAAGAAGAAAGGTTTAAGGTAGTTCGTTCAACTTCAGCCTGCATAAAATTTAAAATCTGCGGATGGTTAATCAGCTCTTTTCTATCCTTGAAAGTTAGGTTGTTAAAATTGGCATATTCTTCTAACTTTTCAAAATTTGGAACGATTAAGGCCGAAACAAATTTTCTCTTGTCCCCGACAACAACGGCATTGGAAATATAAAGATTGGTCTTTAGAAGATTTTCGATAGGCTGAGGGGCGACATTCTTACCTCCTGCCGTAACTATAATATCTTTTTTTCTGTCAGTAATAATCAAGAATCCATCTTCATCAAAATAGCCAATATCCCCAGTATGAAACCAACCACCTTCAAAGGCTTCTTTGGTTTCAACTTCTTTCTTATAATAGCCTTTCATTACATTTGGGCCTCTGGTCAAAATCTCACCGTCTTCAGCAATCTTAACTTCTACTCCCGGAATCGGCCTGCCTACAGTGCCAAACCTTAAATTATCAAGAGTATTGACGGCAATCACCGGCGAAGTTTCAGTCAGACCGTATCCCTCCAAGACTATTAAACCCATTACGTAGAAAAATTCAGCTATATCCTTAGATAAAGGTGCTCCTCCTGAAACAAAAAACCTAACTCTACCTCCAGTTTTTTCAATGATTTTAGAAAAGACTAATTTATGGGCAAGCTTTCTCTTCTTTTCTAACCAGGTGGAGACGGGCTTTTTTTGAAGCTTTCTTTGACTATAGTGCCTTCCCGTTTTTAAGGCCCAGAAGAAAATTTTTTTCTTGAGGAAAGAACTGGCCAGGACATTATCCATCACCTTGGAGTAAATCTTTTCAAAAACTCGAGGAACACTAACCATAATATGAGGCCTTATTTCCTGCAAATTCTCGCCTACAGTCTCGACACTTTCGGCAAAAGCAATCGAGCAGCCTTTATATAAATAAGTAAACACAACCATCCTCTCTAAAACATGAGAAAGAGGCAGAAAAGAGAGGACTCTATCTTTCCTTGAAAAAGGGACAACAGCCGCACAGGCTTTTCCATTACTTACAAAATTCTTGTGAGTAAGCATAACGCCCTTAGGCACACCAGTTGTGCCTGAAGTGTAAATAATAGAAGCTAAATCATCAGGTCTAATCTTTCGGGCAACTTGTTCAAAGAGCTCTGGGTTTTTCTGATTTAGTTCTTTTCCTCTATCAATTAATTGTTTTAAGCTCAAAACACCTTCTGGGGTAACTTCCTCAAACGAAATATAATGCTTTACCTTAGGCAAATCACTTTTAATTTTTTCAATCTTCTGCCAAAGTCCTGAATTAGAACAGACAACAATTTTAGCATCAGAATCGTCGATAATATATTTTATTTGCTCTGGAACTAAAGAAGTATAAATAGGGACGGTTACGCCCCCCAAGCAAATATTAGCCAAGTCGGTCATTACCCATTCGGGCCTGTTCTCAGAGAGGATGATGAGTTTATCCCCTGCTTCTATCCCTAGCGTTTTTAATCCTAGCCCTATAAATTTTACTCTTTGACCAAACTCTTCAGTAGAGATAGGTAGATAACGACCCTCTTTTTTATAGAGCATTAAATCATCTTTGGGGTAAATGTTAATGGTATTTAAAAAAAGCTGACTAAGTGTATCGACCAATCTACCCTCCTGGAGTTAAGCAGCCTAAATTTTAAAGAAGAAGTTTATCAACTGTCAAGCTTTTTTCAAGGACAGAAAACATCCACAAAGCCAGGATAGCTAATAATGAAGAAGATCATGCTTATAGGCAGCAATTTTCCTCCATCCGAGCCCATAGGTTGGGTGGGGGATCTTGATGAGGATGGAGGGAAATCGATGCAAAATTTCATTTCTTTGTGAAGAATTTCACTCCTCACTGTTTTGAGGATGCTTTCCCAAGGACAGAAATCATCCTAATTTGCTTAATATGGGAGAAGACTCAAATAAACAGATTAAGCCGTGTTGATGATCCTTCATCCGATTTCTAAGGCGAATAATTAGACCTGACTCCTAAGGACATCTTATTCTATTACTCTGAGTAATAAAATTAAGGGATTTT
>CAZEQD010000029.1:0-25475 GCA_964514305.1 uncultured Eubacteriales bacterium | reverse complement strand
GCCGGAGTGGCGAAATTGGCAGACGCGCTGGACTCAAAATCCAGTCCGGGGCGACTCGGGTGTGGGTTCGAATCCCTCCTCCGGCACTGGTTTTCCCCTGGTAAAAAGGGGAACATATCCAAAATTGGGGACACAAAACATATTTCCGAATTTTTTGCTCTTCCCCCTAACTATTATGCTCAATAATCTTGATAATTCACCTAGTCTCTCATTTATCCCTTGAAAACTACAATGGTCGAGGGTAACATTATGGCCATGAGCCAATGAAGGTTCGAATTATTAATAACCGAACTGCCATAAGTCATTGAAGAGCAAAATAATAAACGGCTGCATTAAGCACCACCGAGAGCAGAAGGATTACTGATGAATATTTTATTACTGCTGGGAATTATTCTAATTATCGGGCTAGCAGGGGGACGACTCTTTGAGAAAATCGGTATACCCCAAGTTGTAGGTTATATTATTTTTGGAGTTTTTATGGGAGATTCACTGACTCATCTCATTCCCAGTCAACTTCTGGATAACCTGGCTCCTCTTACTTATCTAGCTTTAGCCTTTATTGGTTTTATGGTCGGTGGCGAGCTAAAGAAACTACTGTTTAAAAAGTACGGTAAGCAATTTCTGGCGATTCTTCTGTCAGAGGGCCTGCTGGCCATGGCTGTGGTCACCAGTTTGGTTTATTTGTGGACCAAAAATTTACCTCTGGCCATTATTCTAGGGGCTTTATGTTCAGCCACAGCGCCTGCAGCTACGGTAGATGTTTTATGGGAGTATCGATCGCGCGGTCCTCTAACTACTACTATCCTGGCTATAGTAGCCTTAGATGATGGCTTGGCTCTTATTTTGTACGGCTTCGCCTACGCCTTTGCTAATGTCCTTCTTTCTGGAAATCCATTAAGTCTTCATATCATGTTGGTTCAGCCTCTCTTTGAAATTTTTGGAGCAATAATTTTAGGTGGAGCTATTGGTTTTCTGCTTGACTTGGCTTCCCGTTTTATAAAGTTGAAAGGTGATAGGCTGGTAATAAGCATAGCCGCTATTCTTCTCGCCAGCGGCTTGGCTATCTATTTTGATTTTTCTTTAATTTTGACCAATATGGCGGCTGGGCTAGTATTAGCCAATGTTCATCCTCATCGCAATGAAGCTAATTTCAATCTGATAAAGTCTTTTGTTCCTCCGATTTATATTGTCTTTTTTATTTTTGTCGGCGCCCGCCTCCAGCTCGGCCTATTGCCTAAAATGGGAATGGTTGGGTTGCTTTATGTAGTCGGCCGTACTGCTGGTAAGTGGAGCGGGGCCTATTTTGGAGCACACCTTTCTGGGGCACAGAAAGCTGTTCAGAAATATTTAGGCTTGGCCCTTTTCTCCCAAGCTGGAGTAGCCATAGGCTTAGCTCTTGATATCTATCAACATTTTTCCCGTTTGGGTCCAGCCGGCACCCAATTGGGGGAGACTGTAATCAATGTCATTGCGGCCACTACTTTGTTGGTCCAAATTATAGGGCCTCCCTCAGTAAAATTGGCCATAACCAAGGCTGGAGAAATTGCCAAAGAAGAATCTCCCCCTGCTTTTGAAGGAGAGAAAGCATGAAGAAAAAAAAGGTCAAAGAATTTAAGCCCTATGATGCGCCACTAATTGTCCGTCCGGAGATGATTATTGAGGATATGCTTAGGTTAATTTTGGAGTATCCCAATAAACACCATCTTTGTGTGGTTGATGAGAATGATAAGTTGATCGGGTTAATTTCTAGAAAGCGAATATTTCGGGCCGTTTTTTCTCACCATGTGCCCGCTGATTCTCGCCTTCATGAGTTGTATGCCTTGTTGACTTGTGAAACAGCCAATGATTTGTTGACAAGAAATATTATCACTATTTCTGAGACAGATGATATTGACAAAGCTATTTCGGCAATGATAAAGGAAGATCTTTCCGAGTTGCCGATAACTAATAATCAGGGACAGGTTATTGGATTTTTAACCTCCGAGATGTTGCTCGAAGCTAAAATAAAAGATTTTCTCAAAAAAAGATCATAATTCTTGTTATTATTTTTGTTTAATTTCAGGGATTTCTGTTGATAATGAGTATTATTAGACTCAGACAAGGAGAAGCATAAAAATTTATAGGAAAGAGTTTAGCATTCGTCATATAATTAGGAAGGGAATTAGATGAAAGGAATCAGAAAAAACAGATATTTAAAGGCGAAATATTGGCTTTCAGGATTAATTCTCTTTTCTGTAATTGCTTGTTTTGTCCTTTATCTCTCATCAGGCAACCTGGCTCAAGATGAAGCGAAAATCAGGCCAGCACCTATAAATCCTGAATTCTTGGAGTACATTCAAGGTCTTAAGTTAGAAAAATGGCCAAAATACACAGAAGAAGGCCATCCTCTTGGTTTAAAGCCAAGCCCTCTGAATATATTTTATATTAAAAACGCCCACCCAACTGAATTTAGGCCGGTCAGGGAAGAAAGACTACCCACTTCTTATGATCTGCGCTGTGAGGGCAAACTTACTCCCATCCGTAATCAGGGAAGATGCGGTTCCTGCTGGGCCTTTGCCGCCTATGGTTCCCTTGAATCTTTTCTTCTGCCTTCGGAGAGCTGGAATTTTTCTGAACAGAATTTAATTGATCACCACGGCTTTGATTGGGGGCCATGTGAGGGCGGCGATATTTTTATGGCTACAGCTTATCTGGCCAGATGGAGTGGCCCGGTTAAGGAAGAAGATGACCCTTACCAATATGCCTACCTGACTGGCCTGAAGGCAAGAAAACATGTCCAAAACGTAATTTACGTACCTTCCCGCAGCGATTCCTTGGATAATGACGGCCTCAAGCTGGCAGTCATGAAATATGGAGCAGTTTATACGAGTATGTATTTTGCTGGCTCTTGTTATAATTCTATCTATAATGCTTTCTATAATAAGGACATAGAAAAGGGAAGTCATGCTGTGGCCATTGTTGGCTGGGATGATAGTTTCGACAAAACCAAATTTAAAATCACTCCACCTGGAAAGGGTGCCTTTATAGCCAGAAACAGTTGGGGAAAGAATTGGGGAGAAAGCGGTTATTTTTATGTCTCCTATTATGATAACTATTTTGGCAGAGAATGGAATGCTGTTTTAAAAGCAGAACCGACTTCAGGTTATATAGATATATATCAATATGACACCCTGGGCTGGACCTGGTCGTTGGGTTATAGATCAGAAACTGCCTGGATGGCCAATATCTTTACAGCCTCTTCCAATAATCCTTTGATTGCAGTCAGTTTTTATGCTGCTGGTTCTTCCAACAGCTATGAAATATATATTTACACTGACATTAGTGATGAGCAGCCAAGAAGCGGCCACTTAGCCAGAAAAGAATCAGGCCTTTTAGTTTCTCCAGGGTATTTTACCATTCCATTAAAAGTTGGGGTAACTTTGAAAGAAGGACAGAGATTTTCTGTGGTCCTTAAGTTGACAACTAAAAATTACAAATATCCCATTCCTATTGAATATCCTTTTCGGAATTACAGCAGCCGGGCCCGGGCTGAAGCTGGCCAAAGCTTTATCAGCAGTAATGGTTCCGCTTGGAATGATCTTCATACTTCTTGGGAAGGAGAATTTGCTAATTCCAATGTTTGCCTTAAAACCTTTGCTGGGTTTCCACCTCTTTATCCACCAGCAAATTTTAAGCTGGAAAGAGTCGAGAATAACTTTATCTTCTTTCGTGAATACATAAATAGGTTGGGCTGGAAAGCCAATCCCAAAAATAAAATAAAGATAATTTCCTACAGGCTGTACCGTAAACCAAAAGAAGCTGGGGAGAAGTCCTATCGACTACTGGAAGAGCTAAGGCCTAATGTTTACAGCTATGATGATAGAGGTCTTAAGAAAGATGAATTTTATGCCTATAAAATTTCTGCTGTTGATGAGCTGGGCCGAGAAAGTGATCCAGTTGAGGTCAGCAATTGAGGAAAGCTATGATAAAAAAGACAATTGTGGGTTTCATTTTTTTAGTGTTTCTAGCTTCTACAATTTATGCTGTAGATTTTAATGTAGGGCTTTTTTTTGGCGAGAGAACGGTTAATGATTCTGACATTAAATACATTTACGGCCAGGGTTATATTTATTTTCCCTACCTGAATGTAAATATCAGCAAGGCTATAATTTTCGGCCTCGGCTATGAGGGAGGCTATTCAAAGGAAGGAGAAATTGGAATATACAAGGAGCCGGCCTGTCTAAGAATAGTTGGACCAGAGATTTTTATCGGCTATCAATTAAGACTAAAATCTTTCTTTCCTTATCTGAAAATTGGCTGTGGCTATTTTGCTTACAAACAGACAGTTGAAAGTGCTTATGTGGAAGAGTATAAGGTTGACGGCAAAAAAGCGACCGTGACCTTTAGCGGCGGTTTTAAAGTTTTTGTTTTAAATTATTTGTTCCTTGGGACTGAGGTTAAATATGTGCCCTTGAGAGTCCAACCCTATGAAAATCGAGTTGATCTGGGAGGAATTCGATATTTAATAGGCTTTGGTTTTAGGTTTGAATTAAAATAATTTTCATTATAAAAATAATGTCAAATAAGGAAAGAATCCCCAAAAACCAAATACAATTTCAATAATATCAGCTAGTTATAAGCATTCTTCGTGAAATTAGCTTAATAATTTTGATTTGTTCATATCTATGTAAAATTCCAAATAAAACATCGGCATTTTTTACCCTTTGGGCAAGCCGATCTTGCTGCATCTGCTGTGTTGTGACCAATTCGCGGTGGAGAACCACAGCTTCATACGCTGCGCCTTGCATCTGCACCAACCTCGACTCGTGAATAATCCAGGTTAGTTAATAAAGTTTTCAAAATCCTTAAGTTAACAACCCAAAAGCTGGGCATAAAAATCAAAGTCTGCTATAATTTTATATTATAAATGGAGGAAAAGCTGATGAAGAACAAAATACTGGTGAGATTTATTTTGTTATTATTTCTAGTTTCATCTTTTTCTTTAGTGAGCTTGGCCAAAGAGAAGGAAGTTATGAGTAGTTGGGCTGTTAATCCTCTAAGAATAGATGGTGTCAATAATGACTGGAATCAGGCTGTTCTAAATACAGAGAAAAAAGTTAAGGTTGATTATGGTTTCAAAAATGATAAAGAAAATATTTACGTTTTGTTTATTTTCAAGGATAAAAAATACTTAAGTTCAATCGGAACTACAGGCATGACTATCTGGTTCAGCTCTACTAAGAAAAAGAAAAAGAATTATGGTATTAAATTTATCCAAAGAGAGATTCTAGCCGAGGCTTTAATTGCCCGCCTAGAAAGGGAAAGTGGTCCCTTATCTGAGGAAAAGAAAAAAGAAATCAGGTCAAGTAAATCTTATGTCATGTATAATGCAGAGGAGATAAAAGAAGAGAAAAAACCTGCTTCAGCTCCTGCAAAAAGTGCTAAAAAAGCAAGTTTCAGGTTTTTGAAACAGCAAAATGCTTTTGTTTTCGAATTTAAAATTCCTCTGGAGATGATTATCAACAATGTTCCCGAGTTAAAAGGGCAGCCTCTCCAAAAGATAAAAGTAGGTTTTGAGTGGGGTGGATTGACCAAGGAAATGAAGGCAGCTCTGAGGCGAAGGCAGGCTGCTTTAAATAGGACCAGAACTACCGGAGCTGAGCCTGATAGCAATATAGCCGGAGCTGGGGCTTTCAACTCTGTTCCCATCGGAGCCTTGACCGGTCCAAAAAAATATGAATTATGGTTAAACCTTAACTTAGCTCAGCTTCAATGAATAAAGGGGAAAAAGTCCCTATTTTTACAGGAAAAACGGCAGTATTTCCTATATTTCTGAGCTGAAGACAGAGCTTATTTGTAAATCTCAGAAGCGAGAATAATCTCACGTTTTGGTAAAAAAATAGTAATATGGGAAAATTAAAAGAGAGGGCCCGGCAGCTTATAAAGGCTTTTAAAGGAAATGATTATATTTTTGGGCCAGACTGTTTGGATAAAATCGGCTATCTTGCCAGCTTTTTAGGTAAAAGAACCCTTTTAATCACCAATCTCGGCCAGCGAAGCCCTGAAGATTTATCACTCATTGTTGATTCTTTAAATAAGCAGGGGATAGAAGTCATGGGGCCTGTTCCCAGCGCCAGGCCTAATGCTCCTCGGGAAGATGTTTTGAGGTTGGCAGAAGCCGTTAGAAGTTCTGGTGTCGATAATCTTATTGTGGTGGCCGGAGGGTCTGGCATAGATGCAGCTAAGGCAGCTTTAGTCCTGGCCACTTTAGGGGGCGAGGTAGAACATTATTTTGGGGTAGGGAAAGTGACTGAGGAGATAGCTAAAACAGGCAAAAAGCTAATCCCCCTGATGGCCGTCCAAACTGCGGCTGGTTCGGCTGCCCATCTAACCAAATATTCGAATATTACTGACCTTCAGACCTCACAAAAGAAATTAATAGTTGATGAAGCTATAATCCCCCCCAAAGCCCTTTTCGATTATAGACTTACTTTCTCTGCTCCTTTGGCCCTGACTTTAGATGGTGCTTTTGATGGTTTGGCTCATTGCCTTGAAGTTTTTTATGGGGCTTCTTCAGTCAATTTTAAGAAAATAAGGGAGATTGTTGAGGTAGGGATTGAACTGCTGGTGGCAAATTTGCCCAAGGTTTTGGCTGATCAGGAAGATATAAAGAGCAGAGAAGCTATAGGATTAGGAACTGACCTGGGAGGATATGCTATTATGATTGGTGGTACTAATGGCCCCCATCTTAACAGCTTTTCTCTGGTAGATGTTTTAAGTCACGGCCGGGCCTGTGCCATTTTAGTTCCTTATTACACTATTTTCTTTTTTCCCGCTATTCAACCTCAGCTTAAAATATTAAGTCAGATTTTTGCTAAATATGGATTTATTGATGCTCATGCTTCTAAGCTTAAAGGAAGAGCCTTGGCGGAGGCAGTAGCCGAGGCTATGTGGAAAATGGCCAGGAAGGTAACCTTTCCAATTTCTTTTCAAGAGGTAAATGGTTTTGAGCAGGCTCATATAGAAAGAGCACTGATTGCGGCCAAAAACCCTCAGTTAGAAATGAAACTGAAAAACATGCCAATACCCTTGAGTAAAGAGATGATTGACAATTATATGAGACCCATTCTTGAGGCAGCTTATAGGGGAGATTTTTCTATAATTAGGACTGTAAAAGGTCATTGAAACAGATTTTTTTTAAAAAAAATTTAATTAAAATATTGACTTATTTTGTCGTTTTAGTATAATAGAATCAACCTTGTTTGGCTGGCTGGGCAAGGTTTTCTGAAACCCTCCTTCATTATCCCCTTTTTGCTTATTTTCCCCATACCCAAAACAGCCAGCACCTCTATTAACCAAAAATTTTCTTTACCATTAATTCTAGATTTAATACACTAAAAGGCCAAAGATAATTTAAGACTTGGTTAACTTAAAGATAAAATGGAAAGAAGCCAAAATATAAAATCTATCTGGAATAAAGATTTTTTGATTGCGCTTCTCGGTTATTTTTTCCTCTTTATGAGCATCACCCTCTTTTTTATCTTTCCCCTTTTTTTTAAACAGTTCAATGCCCCTAAAAGCCGCATTGGCCTGATCATGGGCGTCCACAGCTTACTGTCTATATTTGTTCGTCCTATCATTGGCAGGTTGGTTGATATAAAAGGCAGAAGGAAAATTTCCTTAGCGGGCATAGCCTTTTTGATTTTGGTTCTGCCTGCTTACCATTTAATTAATGATGCAGGCTTCCTGCCTATTCTGCTTAGAGCTTTGACTGGCATCGGTTGGGGAGTGAGCATGACAGCCACTATCACCATTTGTTCAGATTTAGCTCCAGTGGAGAGATTAGCTCATTCAATGGGCATCATTGGCGTGGCTGGGCTTCTTTCCGGTGCTCTAGGCCCTGCCTTAGCTGAAGAGCTTGTTAATATCTTTGGATTTGGAGCTCTTTTTAATACCAGCTTTGTCTTTCTTATTCTTGCCTTTGTCTGTATTTTTCTGACAAAAGAAGTAATCCGAATCAATAATTCCCCTCGTTTAGCCAAACCAAAATCTTTAATAAATGTATCCATCATGGCTGTCTTGGCTATATCTTTTTTACCAGTAATCCATGGCGCAGTGAGGGGCGCGGTTGTCTATTTTATTGCCCTCTTTGCTAAATCTATTCCTTTGGAGAGAGTAGGGCCTTTTTTCATAGCATTTTCAGGGGCAGCAATTTTAACCCGACTCTGGATGGGTGATCTATCAGATCGCTACGGCCGCAAAAGAGTGATTTTCCCGTCTGTCTGCATTATTGTTTTTAATATCTTCCTAATCTCTCAGGTTAGACATTTTTGGATGCTGGTCCTCACTGGCTTTATTGGTGGGTTTGGTCAGGGACTTATTTTCCCCGCCCTCAGCACTTATATGATTGATATTTTTGGAAAGGATAATAAAGGTTTAGCTATCAGCCTTTATCTGACTCTTTTTGATGTGGGCATGGGGTTTGGTTCCTATTTTTTTGGCTGGATTTCAGACTTTTGTGGTTACCGAAAAATGTATCTTTTAGCTGGGGCTATATTTTTGCTGGTTAGCCTCATTTTTACCTGGAAAGCTCCTTCTCCTCATCCAGAAAAGCAATAATCTTTTTTCATAATTTCCTTAAATGGGTTGAAAGAGGCTTATTTATTTTTCTCTCCGGATTCTCTCAAAACCAGAGACACTGACAAATTCCAATTTTTCTTCTTTCTCAAGCTGGTCAAAAAGAAGATTTAAACCCAGAGAATCACTGGCAATATGACCGGCAATAACCACATTTAAATTGGCTTTTTTGGCTTTTTCCAGATGATCTTCGCTCAGGTGCATACAAACCAAAGTACTGACTCCGCTGGCAGCATATTTTTCAAAAATTTCTTTAGATCCTTCTGTACCTCCCGTCATATCGACGAATATTTTACCGCATTTATTGTCCTCGGAGCCGCTGACTATTTTGGGTGGAACCTGGAGCTTTGAGGTTTTCTTGTATTCAGGAATATTTTTTAGAATTTTCATAATGTCTTTGAGTTTATATGGTTTTTTGGTCTCGAATAATTTTTTCAGGTAGCTGGTTACACAGTTATCAGCCGGAGTATGAATGCACATCATTGGAAGACCCAATATTCTGGCTGCATCTACAGCTCGATTGTGGTTAATGGGCATTAATCTTCTCTGAATTTCACTTATTCTTTTTTCCAAAAGCTGTTCGGCTACACTGATGCTGATACCGTAATTGGCTAATAAATCTGCCTGGAGTTTCATTACATCATAAAGTCGGGCCAGAGCATAGCCCTCAGGATGATGAGCTATGATTAAGTCAATTTTTTTATCCAGATCCTTGTTGAGAAGATAAGCGAGTAAGATTTCTCCTATTTCCATGTCAATGCCCACAATTACTTTTTTTACTTCAAGCTCAAGATCACCGTTTAAGACTCTGGTATCTGAAAAGGGATTAAAAAGTCTGTCCTGATCGAAATAGGCGGCTTCTTCTTTCTGAAGTTTGCTATATTTTTCCTTTTCTTCCTGGAGGATTTTTTTTATTTCCTTTTTGCCTCTTAAATCGTTGGCAATTCCTATCTCAACTGCCTTGTGGTAAAGTGTACCAAGTTTCATCATTAGTTCTCCGTATCTTTGGATCGGATATTTTTTATTTCGTTTTTTGGATGCCCAAGAAGAGCTTTTATTTTGGCCATTAATTCTTTAGTATCAACTGGTTTTTCGACAAAAGCTTCAGCTCCCGATTCCTGAGCTTCATGGCGGAAAGGAATACCTTTATAGACAGCCGTCATTACAATCACTTTGGTCTTGGCCAATTCAGGTGATTCCTTTATCTTTTTACATAAACTTAGCCCATCTATTTTGGGAATAAGCATATCAGTTATTAAAATATCTGGATGCAGTTTTTGGACTAATTTTAAGCCGGCCTGACCGTTTTCAGCTGTAATAACCTCGAAGCCCTGTTTGAGAAGGATCATCTGAAGCATAGTAAGAGTGACTCTATCGTCGTCAACCAAGACAATTTTTCTCTTTGTTTCAGCCATCAAGCAAAAGTATAGTTAAATTTTAGGTCTCTGACAAATGAAAATTCTATTTTTTTCGTGGCAGCCAGACAGCCATCTCTCCCACACCTCTATGAGACCAAACATAATAGGGAACAGCTGTTAAACTCGCAGTTTTAGATTTGTTTTTGAGGACATTAATCCCCCCAAGAAGCTGAGGATAGAATTTTACTTCAAAATTCAGATCATCAGGAATCGTCTGATTTAAAACCTGTCCTCCGTTATCTACACCCTCTAAACAGTACACAAGGGGTCCCCTCTCCAGGGCCACTTTGCCCAGATCTTCTTTTACTTTTTTATTGGCTATTACCCGCCTGATGGGCATAGGCAGGTTTAGTTCGATTACATCTCCGGGTTGCCAGCTCCGCCGCAAGCAGACGAAGCCTTTATCCAGGGTAAGAGGCTGGCTTTGGGCATTAATTTTTATAATCGGCTGCTGATTGTCAGGTTTAAGGAAAGAATAAAGATCGCTGGGCAGAGGCCTGTTGCGGACCCAGCCTGGGATCCGGACATAGATAGCAAATTCTGTTGGCCTATTGGGATGGACAGTAATTTTTATTTTGCCGCCCCAGGGATAACGGGTTTGCTGAGAAAGCCTAACTTTATGAGGGCCAATTTTAACTTCAGCTTTACTTTGAATAAATAAGTTTACATAGAGGATATCATCCCGGGTGGCATAAATATAGCCAGGAATGGAAGGTATAAAGCGGCAGAGATTAACCGGACAGCAGGCACAGTCAAACCAGGGCTTACGAGTGGCTTCCCCCTGATTAAACTTGTATTTTCCATCTGATTGAAGAGGATTTGGGTAAAAGAATCTGTCGCCACTTAAGGAGATACCTGAAAGCAAGCCATTATAAAGTGTTCGTTCTAAGACATCGATGTATTTTGCCTGGCCATGGAGGAGAAAGAGGCGGTAATTCCAGAAAACATTGCCAATAGCGGCGCAGGTCTCATTGTAGGCAGTAGCATTGGGGAGCTCGTAGTTAGCCCCAAAAGCTTCGCCTTCTCGGCGGGCTCCGATTCCTCCTGTTATGTAAATTTTTTTAGAGACAACATTTTCCCAGATAGCATCAATAGCTTTTAGATAGTCCTTGTCTCCAGTGAGGGCAGCTATATCAGCCATAGCTGAGTACATATAAGTAGCTCGGACTGCATGCCCTACTGCTTCTCTCTGTTCAGTAACAGGCTTATGGGCCTGAAGGTACCAGGCCTGGTTATAAATAGAAAAAGGGGAGGAGTCTGAGAATTTCTTTTCATGCGGCTGGCGTCCCCGTTCATCCAGAAAAAATTTAGCCAATTTTAAATATTTTTCATTGCCGGTCACTCGATAAAGTTTAACTAATCCAATTTCTATTTCCTGATGTCCAGGGAAGCCGTGCCTTTTGCCTGGACCAAAAACACTGGCGATGAAATCGGCATTTTTAAGGGCAATATTTAAAAAGTTGCGCTTTCCGGTTGCCTGAAAGTAAGCTACTGCCGCCTCATACATATGGCCTACATTGTAAAGTTCATGGCTAGAACCAAGATTTGACCAGCGTTCTTTGCCAGCCCCTGGAGGAGGATTCTGAGGATCGATGGTCCGAGCTGTATAGAGGTAACCATCGTCTTCCTGGGCGGCCGCAATCTTAGCAATTAAGTCATCCATATATTTTTCCAGCTTAGGGTCAGGCTTAAGGCTCAGAGAATAGGCAGCTCCTTCCATCACTTTAAAAACGTCAGAATCATTATAGCGAAGGCCTTCAAATTTTCCCGGTATAAGACCTCCTGCTTTGGAGAAATTATCAATGCGGCCGGTTTCTTCACATTTTTTGAAGGCGAAAGGAATGGTTACTTGGCGATTAGTCTCGAGGCGTGGCTGCCAGAAAGAGTCGTTGATTTTAACTTGAGTAAAGGATACTGGCTTTAGAGGATAATCTTTAAAAATTTTTTTTGAGGCAGAGACATTAAAAATAGAAAATGCCACCAGCCCTATGGAGATAAGTTTGCCTTTCATCCTTGTCTCCGTTCTCTGGGATGCCTGTGGGAAGAATAATAAATATAATGCCGAAGAGGGGACTCGAACCCCTACGAGCATATACTGCTCACATGGCCCTCAACCATGCGTGTCTACCAAATTCCACCACTTCGGCATCGAGGCCAAAAAGGCCATCTTACGGTAATTTTATTTTCTTATTAAAAAGAAAACTTTAGATTTTCTATTCTTTCTTTTTTGTTGGCGCTGGTGGATTCTTTTTTTGCTCTTCTTTTTTTGGTTCGACTGCCTTAGCTTTACCTGGAGCTGTTTTTTCTTTTTGGGTTTCGGTTACAGCCGGCTTGGCTTTCTTGCCTGGCTCCTCTCCTTTAATAACGGATTTAGTGCCTCTGGCTGACATTATCCAAAGTCCCATAGAAGTAACCATAAACAAGACAGCACAAATAGTAGTAACTTTTGAGAGGATATTTCCTGCTCCTCGAGGACCAAACACTGTCTGACTGCCCATTCCGCCAAAGGCTCCGGCCAGATCAGCCGATTTTCCAGACTGGAGGAGGACAGCAATGATTAGAATGAAACATATAATGATATGAATTGCAGTAATTATAGCACCCACTTTTTTTCCTTATATGCTCTTATTCCTTCTTCAATAATTTTTATAAAGGAGTCAGCCTCAAGCGAAGCTCCTCCAACCAGAGCGCCGTTAATATCTTTTTCTTTGAGCAGTGCCCAGGTATTAGCTGGCTTAACTGAGCCGCCGTAGAGAATTATAGCACAGGAGGCAATTTCATTTCCATATTTTTCTTCGAGCTTCCCTCTAATAAAAGCATGAACTTCTTGAGCTTGAGAAGGAGTTGCCGTTAAACCAGTGCCAATAGCCCAAATAGGTTCATAAGCAATAATTATCTGTCTTACCTCTTTCAGGCTCAAACCTTCTAGACCTTCGTTTATTTGCCTGGCCACTTTTTCTATAGTCTGGTCCTTTTTTCTTTCTTCAAAGGATTCTCCAAGGCACACAATGGGGATTAGACTGTGATTAAGGGCCGCCTTGATTTTTTTATTGACTGTTTCATTTGTTTCGCCAAAATACTGACGCCTTTCTGAATGACCGACAACTACATATTGGCAACCAGCATCCTTTATCATAATCGGTGATATTTCTCCAGTAAAAGCTCCTTTCTCTTCCCAGAAGAGATTTTGGGCCCCAAGTTTAAGTTGGCTTCCTTCAATCTCTTGGCCGACAGCCTTCAAGGCTGTAAAAGGAGGGATAACTACCATTTCAGCCTCTTTAAGTTGAGGGCTCCTCTGAGCAAGGAATCTCACTAATTCTAAAGCTTCAGGAATGGTTTTGTTCATTTTCCAGTTACCGGCAATAAAGGGCTTTTTGTTGTTTAAATTCATGTTATTTCTCCCCTAAAACTTCAATTCCAGGCAGAGTTTCTTTAGCAATAAATTCTAAGGAAGCTCCACCTCCAGTGGATATATGGGATATTTTTTGGCTGACTCCTGCTTTATAGACAGCAGCTGCCGAGTCGCCCCCACCTACTATTGAAAGAGCCTCACTTTCGGCTACAGCTCGAGCCACAGCTATTGTTCCCTGAGCGAATTGGTCGATTTCAAAAACTCCCAAAGGACCATTCCAGAAGAGTGTACGGGCTTGGGAGATAAGCTTTTTATAATGCTCCCTCGTCTTTGGACCTATATCAAGGGCCATTAAATTTGGAGGAAAGGGAAAAGACTCCAAGACTTGTGCTTTTGCTTCAGCCGAGCACTCAGAGGCAACTACATGATCAAGCGGAAGATAAAAGCTGACTCCAGCCTCTTTAGCCTTAGCCAAAACCTGAAGAGCCAGGTCCTTCTTGTCTTCTTCTACCAAGGAACGACCGACATCATAGCCCTGGGCTTTAAAAAAAGTGTAAGCCATGGCTCCGCCGATAAGAAGGAAATCTGCTTTATTTAGAAGGTTGTTGATAACTGGAATCTTATCTGAGACTTTAGCCCCACCTAGAATAGCTATATAGGGTTTCTCCGGGGAGTGAATGGCTTTGCTTAAATATTCGATTTCTTTTTTGATTAAAAAACCAGCAGCTGCCTTTTGGACAAACTTAGTAATAGCCACCACTGAGGCATGACTTCGATGGCAGACACCAAAAGCATCGTTCACATAGTAGTCTATTTGACTGGCCAAGCGTTGAGCAAACTCAGGGTCATTGGCTTTCTCGCCTGGATAAAAACGAAGATTTTCAAGGAGAAGAACCTGATTTTCTTTCAGTTCTTTCTTCAGCTTTTCCACTTCCTCTCCGATGACGTCTGGTGCTAAAATAACCTGATTGGAGATTAGCTCTGCCAGGCGTTTAGCCACGGGTTTCAAACTGAGCTTAGGATTAAACTGACCTTTAGGGCGACCCAAATGAGAAGCAATAATCAATTTAGCTTTTTGTTTTAAGAGATAATCAATCGTAGGCAGGGCTGCTTTAATGCGGGTATCATCTCTTATTTGGCCCTCATCATCCAGTGGGACATTAAAATCAACACGAAGAAAAACTTTTTTCCCCTTGGCTTCTAGCTCATCAACTAAGAGCATAGCTTTGTTCATTGGCTGATGTATTTAATTAGGTCTCTAATGCGGCAGGAATAACCCCATTCATTATCGTACCAGGCCAGTACTTTTACCAGATTAGCGGCAGTCACCCGGGTGAAGAGGCCGTCAACTATGGCTGAATGAGGATTAGCCATGTAATCGACTGAAACAAGGGGTACCTCGGTGTAGTCCAGAATACCCTTTAATTTTCCTTGAGCCATGGTTTTAAAACGCTCATTGACTTCCTCGACTGTAACTTCTTTTTTGACCAAAGCCACCAAGTCAACTAAGGAAACATTAGGCGTTGGTACTCTAATGGCAATACCGTCAATTTTGCCTTGAAGTTCTGGAATAACGATACTAACAGCCTTAGCCGCTCCGGTTGTAGTCGGGATTTGAGAAACAGATGCTGCTCTAGCCCGGCGCAGATCTTTGTGGGGTAGATCAAGGATTCTCTGGTCAGTGGTGTAGGCATGGATGGTGGTCATGAAAGCTTTGACAATACCAAATTCCTGATGAAGGACTTTAACTACCGGGGCCAGACAATTGGTGGTGCAGGAGGCATTGGAAATAATATGATGGCCTTGGGGATCATAGATTTCTTCATTGACACCCAAGACTATAGTTATATCTGGTTCTGTAGCCGGGGCAGAGATAATAACCTTAGAGGCTCCTCCTTGGGCTATATGTTTGATGGCATCCTCTCTTTTGCGGAAGAGACCAGTTGACTCGACCACTATCTCTACACCAAGGTCTTTCCAGGGAAGACGGCCCGGATCTTTTTCAGATAAAACTTTTATTTTTTTATCATTAACTATTATTTCTTCTTCTGTATAGTTTATCTCAGCTTCTAAAATCCCCAGCACAGAATCATATTTAAGAAGATGAGCCAGGGTTTTAGGATCACAGATGTCGTTGACAGCCACAATATCGAATTCAGGATCTTGGTAAGAAGCTCGGAAGAAATTCCTGCCTATGCGGCCAAAGCCATTAATTCCTATCTTAAGAGCCATATTAAACCTCCTTTTATTTTTTTTATTTCTCTCTATTAACATAAATATGACTTAAAATCAATTTGAACCAGGCTATTTAAATAAAGCTATTTTCCAATAATTTGGTTAAAAGTTGAAATCAGAAGTTAAAATAGCTGAAATACGTACATAGAAGAAGCACTGAGGAGAGCTACACTGAAATTGTCATTTATTCTTAAGGGAAGTAACTCTATGAAAGAAGCTACTAGTGCCCCAGTCAGGTAAATATAAATGGGTATTGAAATAAATTGGAGAAAGATATAACCAGATAGCAGACAAGCTGTAAAATGGCCTAAACTTCCTTCTAGTGTTTTTTCAAAAAACTGGTGGCGGCCGTAGTGAAGGCCAAAAAATTTGCTGAAAAAATCTCCAAAAATAAGATAAGAAACAGATAAGACAGCAATATTTTGATCAAAAAGAAGAATAGTCAGGAAGATGGCAAATAAAAAGAGGGTGATAGAAGAGAATTTTTTATATTCTTTGGATTTGTAGATAGCTTTTACTTTGTTGAAGAAAAAAAGATTTATTTTTTTAGATAAAAGTCGGATTAAATCCAAAACAAGAAAAAGGAGGGTAATGACTCCAATTAAAACCAAAGTGTCTTTTTTGTCTCTATGGAGATAATTAATAACCAGGAGGATAGCTAAAGGCCTTAAATAAAGACGCCAGTTTATCTCTTTTTTCATTTTTTTGGTGGTGGAACGCAATAAATTGTGAGCTCGGATATTGACAAGGTTAATGAAAAGAATAAAAGCAATGATTGAGATAATGTATAACTTTGAGCTCAGGGGAGCAGAAAAAACCAGAATGAAAGCGGTTAAAACCGGCAGAATAACCACGCCCACCACTTCACCTTTTTTGGAGATATAAATAAAAGAAGCTACACAGAAAGCAAGAAAAAGGAGAGAATCTGAGGGCAGCCAGCTATTTTTATAAAATATAATTAAATAATAGATTAAAATAGCTGTAGCCGTGGCCACTCCCTGGCCGCCTTTGAACTTGAGGTAAAAAGGGAAAATGTGGCCAAAAATAGCAGCAAATCCTACCATATGAGTAAGAGTGGGGCCAGCTCCTGCCAAGTGAGCTAAATACATAGAGGTTAGTCCTTTGGCCAGATCAAAGGTGGCGGTGATTACGGCTGGAGCCAAGCCCAGGACTTTATAGGAATTAACAGTTCCAGCGTTTTTAGTTTCATAGAGGCGAATATCAATTTTTTTTAAAAGTTTGCCCAGGATATAAGAAGGTGAGACAGAGCCAAGAAGATAACCCATAAGGAGGAGAGAAAAAATAAATAAAAGGTACATTGTTGGCTTTTGAAATATATTAAATTGCTATTCAAATTGTCAAATTTGTGAGTAAGCATCCTCAAAAGCATGATAGCTAATAATGACGAAGGTCATACTACTTATAGGAGAGGATTTTCCTCCATCCGAGCCCATAGTAGGGGGTAGGGGAGTTTTGGCGAGGGTGGACGGAAATCGATGCCAAATTTCATTTCTTGGTGAGCAATTTAACCCCTCATGGTCTTGGGATTCTTTCAATTTGTGGCTCTTAAAATTCAAAAAAAAAGAATAAATTAAGCGCTTTTTATGGTAAAATTTTGTCAAAGATTTTAGTTCTGCAATTATATAAAAAAGAGAGGACATGAAAGTTCTAACTTCAACCCAGATGAAAGCCATAGACAGACAGGCAATTGAAGATTTGGGAATTATAGGTCCTATTCTTATGGAAAACGCTGGTCTGCAGATCTTTTATGAGATAAAAACCCGTTTTCCTAACCTTCAGGAGAAAAGAATTATAATAGTAGCCGGCAAAGGAAATAACGGAGGAGATGGTCTGGTCATAGCCCGTCATATTTTTAATCAGGGATGTCGGCCTCAGGTTTTTCTTCTGGCCCATAAAGAAGAAGTAAAAGGAGATGCTGCCTTGAATCTGGGTATTGATCAAAAGATCGGAATTCAAATCTTAGAGATAACATCTCTTGGAGAATGGGAAAAATTTAAGAATGAGCTTTTTCAAGCAGATATTGTTGTCGATGCAATTTTTGGGACAGGTCTTACTAAGCCTGCTGCTGGTCTTCAAGCCATAGTGATTGAAGATATAAATAAAACCAAGGCCTTTAAAGTAGCTGTAGATATTCCTTCAGGCCTTTCCTCCGACACTTTTCAAATAATTGGACCCTGTGTCAAAGCTCAATTAACCATAACTTTGGCCGCTCCCAAAATTGCTCATATTTTTCCTCCTGCTGAGGAATACGTGGGCCAGCTAATTATTGCTGATATCAGTCTGCCTTCTTTTCTTCTGGAAAACGGTGATTTGAAATTAGAACTTATCGAGAAAAAGAAACTTTTACCCTATTTCAGGCAGCGGAAAAACGACACGCATAAGGGAACATATGGTCATCTCTTTATTGTTTCTGGCTCTCTCGGAAAGACAGGAGCGGCAGCTATGGCTGGCAAAGCTGCTTTGAAAATGGGAGCAGGCTTGGTCACAGTCGGGACCCCTGAGAGCTGTCTGCCAATTGTGGCTCGTTCCATGGTAGAGTTAATGACCGAGCCTTTGCCTGAAACAGAAAAAAGAACCCTGTCATTTGAAGGCTTGGAGAGAATTCTGTCTCTTGTCGAAGGAAAGGATGCTCTTTTAATTGGACCGGGAATTACTACTCATCCTTCAACTACACAGCTGGTTCTTTCCCTTTTGCCCCAAATCAAGATTCCAATGGTTATTGATGCTGATGCCTTAAATATCTTGGCCACCAATCCAGATCTTCTCCACTCACTCCAAGCCCCAGCAGTGCTTACTCCTCATCCTGGTGAATTTGCCCGCCTTCTCCATCTATCGACTCGAGAAGTTGGGGCCAATAAATTAGAACTTGTCCCTCAATTTGCTCAAAAATATGGAGCTTATCTGGTGCTGAAAGGTTACAGGACTCTAATTGCTAATCCTCAAGGATTTGTTTTTATCAACCCTACTGGCAACCCAGGTATGGCTACAGCCGGAGCAGGAGATGTCCTGGGAGGGATGATAGCTGCTATGATTATTCAGGAAAAGAAGCTATTAGAAGCAATCTTAGGCACTGTCTATGTCCACGGGCTAAGTGGAGATATAGGGGCCGAAAAGTTAGGAGAGAGAGTTTTGACTGCAGGCAGTATAATAACCTATCTCCCCTCAGCCTTGAAGAAAATGAGCTCTCTCTAAAGAAAACAAAGGCTTAGCCTAATTGAGAAATATAGATAACCTTAAAATTTTGCCTCAAACAATGGAATATATAACTAATTCTGAAAGAGAAACTTTTCTCCTGGCCAAAAAATTAGCGTCCAGTTTCAAAGGGAATGAAGTGGTCCTCCTTGAGGGAGAACTGGGATCCGGTAAAACCATTTTTGCCAAAGGAATAGCTGCCGGACTTGGTTTAAAGGATGTTAATCAAGTCTGCAGCCCTTCATATACATTAGTCAATATTTATCAGGCCAAGTATCCGATCTTTCATATCGACCTCTACCGCTTAGACCAGGACGCGGAAATTTTGGACTTGGGCTGGGAGGATTATTTAGAGCGAGGAGTGGTTATAATTGAATGGGCTGAAAAAATTAATTTTGAGTTAGATGGCCTTAGGGTTGTCCTTGAAATTGAAGATGGAGATAAGAGAAAAATTAAGATCACCGCTTTAGAATTGCCATAAAAGTGCAATTCAGGTATAAATCTAAATGCTCAAGAAAAGTGTTGAGGAGAAATTAAAATGAAGATCTTTAATGAAATAATAAGCTTCATTTTTGCCAATATTTATTTGAAATTTTTGATGATTGTCGTCATAAGTTTTGCCCTGGCTTTGCTGGCTAGACTTATTGTCAGAAAAGTTCTCAAACCCCTGGCCAGGAAAACGAAAACCAAGATTGATGATTTAATCGTAAAAAGCCTAGCTTCGCTCATTTTTTACATAATCTTTCTTTTGGGACTTAAAGTCAGCATTCAGCACTTTGAATTTAAAACAACTATTTTCCAGAGCCTGATAGATAGCTTTCTTATTTTCATCGTTTGTCTGCTTCTAATCAGAATTATAAATGAATTTGCAGCTCAATGGATGAAAGAGTGGAAAGCTAAAACCAGAACGACGGCTGATGAGAGGCTGATCCCCTTTCTTCAAAAAATAATAAAAACGGTAATTATTATTCTGGCTGTCATCTTTATTTTTAATGCTTGGAAGATAAATATTAGCCCCCTGCTGGCCACAGCTGGAATCGCCGGTCTGGCTATCGGTCTGGCCGTCAAGGATTCTCTATCAAATATTCTGGGGGGACTGCAGCTTGTCCTGGATAGAACGTTTAAAGTTGGTGATAAGGTCCAGCTTGACTCCGGCGAAATAGGAGTTATCCTGGATATTGGATTGAGAAGCACCAAGTTAAAGACTTATGATAATGAAGTAATTTATATACCCAACGGCTATCTGGCCAATGCTAAGATCAAGAATTTTACCCAGCCTGATTTGTCAGTTAGGGTTAATGTTAATTTCGGAGTCGAATATGGTTCTGATCCAGAAAGAGTCAAAAAAGTAGTCTTGGAAGCTGTTAAGAAAATAGAAACAGTTCTTGAAGAACCAGAACCACAGGTTGTTTTTTTAAAGATGTCTGATTTTTCTCTTGATTTTGTGGCCAGAGCTTGGGTCAAGGACTATACCCAGGCCTATTCTACCTTTCTCAAGATGACCGATGTTATCTACGAAGCTCTTACTAGGGCTAAAATTGGTATTCCTTTTCCCACCAGCACAATCTTCACCAAATCCATCGATTAAGGGAACTGTAAACCGTAAAATGTTGTTATAGGCTTCTTCTGGACAGGAATCGTTTTTAAATCTTATTGGATGTTGTTTGTATTCGTACCCTGCTCTTGGCGCAGGTGGTAAATCAAGGAATGTTTATTTTATGGCTATAGCTGAAATTTCTATTTTAGCACCTCTGGCTAGCTTAGCTACCTGAACAGTGGCCCTGGTCGGGGGGTCTTTAGGAAACATTTTTTTAAAAGCTGTATTGAATTCAGCAAATTCATTGAAATCCGTTATAAATACTGTGGTCTTAGCTACATGAGAGAGATCCATACCTGCCTTTTTTAAAAGAATTTCTATATTTTTGATAATACGTTCAGTCTGTTCGGCCATAGTCCCTCCCAGAAATCTTCCTGAAATAGGATCCACAGCCAGTTGCCCAGAGATAAACAGAGTGTCTTTAACCAGGATAGCCGGGCTAAAAGGAAGGTCAATTGGCTTTTCTGTCAAGAAAATAGCCTTTCTGGGAGAGGTATTTTGGGGAGAAAAAGAATTGCCAGCCATACAGAGAAGAAGTAGAAATGAAATAATAAGGAGTGTAGTAATAATTTTATTTTTCATTAGGCCTCCTTTTAACCTTAGGGTTTGTAAGCAGTCTATCAAAAATTTCCTGTAAATTGAATGCTTTCTTTCTTTTATTCTAGTCTTATTATATTAATTTGGCAAAATTGCTCCACGATTAAATCATTAGTTGCATATCTTGTAGAGGATGTTCTCTGTTTATTTCACCTTACTCCTTATTCTTCACTCCTTACTTTCTAGGTAGAGCTTCCCATATTTATTTGAAAATGTGAATATAAGAATTGTTTTCTCTTTTCTTTGTTTCATAGAAGGAAGGGACTTACAGCCTGTATTGACAAGCCTCTCTTTTTATTTTTAAATTAAAACACCTTAGGAAAAGGCAGGATGATGATAAATAAGATTAAAGATAAAATATATGAAGTTAAGGATTATCCTAAACCAGGGATTGGATTTAAGGATATTACTCCTTTAATTGAAGATGCTGATTGTTATCGTTATGTAATCGAAAAAATTGCTTCTTGGGCCATCAACAGAGAACCAGAATTAGTAACCGGGATTGAATCAAGAGGATTTCTTTTTGCTGCTCCCATCGCTCATCAATTGAAATTAGGTTTAGCTATTATCCGTAAAAAGGGTAAACTTCCGAGACCAACTATCTGTGTTCGTGCTCCTAATGAATATGCAATAGAATATTTTGAAATTCATAAAGATAGTGTTAAGCCTGGGCAACGAGTGCTTATCGTTGATGACCTTATAGCTACCGGTTCTTCATCCATCAGTGCTATTGATTTGGTAAAAAAGTTAAAAGGAGAAGTTGTTGGCTTTGCGGCTGTAATTGAGCTTGTATTCCTTAAAGGAAGAGATAATATCAGAAATGCTTATCCTGAAATAGATGTTTTTAGTCTGATAAAATTTGAAAAGTAGAGAATGAAGAAGATCCTGGAACGCTTCTTTCGCCTCGAACAAAATAAGACTAATTTTCGCCTGGAATTGTCAGGGGGTGTAACCACTTTTATGACTATGTCCTACATTATTTTTGTCCAGCCCGCCATTCTGGCCGTAGCCGGCATGGATAAAGGGGCGGTCATGGTGGCTACTTGTCTTTCCAGTGCTTTAGCTACTCTTCTCATGGGGCTTTTGGCTAAATACCCGATAGCCCTGGCCCCAGCTATGGGACATAATATCTTTTTTGCAGTTATTGTCTGCGGGACCATGGGTTATTCTTGGCAGGTTGCCCTTGGGGCTGTATTTATTTCAGGTACAATTTTTATCATCCTTTCTGCTCTTGGGGTATGGGGAGACTTGGTGGCGGCTGTACCTGATTCCTTGAAAAGTGCTATTGCTGTTGGTATTGGACTCTTGATCGCCTTTATCGGTCTTGAATATGGTGGTTTGGTGGTTGATACGCCTGGAGTCTTAGTAGGTATTGGTGATCTAACCAGTAAACCAGTTCTTTTAGTTTTATTAGGGATAGCCCTCATAGCTGGCCTTATGGCTCTTAAGGTCCGTGGCGCGGTTCTAATTGGTATACTGGCCACAGCCATTGTCGGTATTCCTTTAGGGATTGTAAAATATCATGGAGTGCTGGCCGCTCCTCCCAGTATTTCAGCTACTCTCTTTAAATTAAATATATTAGGTGCTCTCAAAACAGGCTTGATTTCGGTTATTTTTATTTTTTTCTTCCTTGATCTTTTTGATACTATGGGTACCTTAATTGGGGTCAGCGAGCCTGCCGGATTTTTGAAGAAAGGCAGGCTGCCCCGGGCCAACCAGGCTATGCTGGCTGATGCTATCGGCACTGTCAGTGGAGCTCTTCTCGGAACTTCCACAGTTACTAGCTACATTGAAAGCGCTACTGGCATTGCCCAAGGAGCCAGAACAGGGCTGGCCAATATCTTTACCTCATTTCTTTTTCTTATTGCCCTCTTTTTCAGTCCTTTGGCTGAGATGATTGGAGGTGAATATGTATATAAGGGTTTAACTCTCCATCCAGTTATAGCCCCTCCTTTGATTATTGTTGGTTATTTGATGATGAAATGTGTGACCCGTATAAATTGGGATGATTTAACTGAGGCTGTTCCTTCCTTTTTAACTATTATTATTATGCCCCTTACAGTTAGTATTACCGAAGGCATTGCCTTTGGCTTTATTTCTTTATCTTTTTTAAAGCTGATTTCAGGCCGAGGAAAAGAAGTCCACTGGCTTATCTATTTTATATCTATTCTTTTTATTGTTAGGTATATAATTAAATAAGAAATTTTTTTAAAAAGGAGATTGCCTTTGATATTTAATTCACAAAAAATGAAAAGCAAAATCCCTAACTACAGCTATTTTTTAGAGTATTAACAATGAATATTAGAAAAACAATTCTTAGCGCCTTGGCTTTTTTTTCTCTGTTAATTGGCTACAGCTGTGCTCCTGTTTCTTACAAAATTGGTCTTTCTTTCGGGCTTGCTGAAGCCAAATGGGTGAATAAGACTTTAAACAAATTGACACTGAAAGAGAAAATTGGTCAGATGATTGTCTGTTCCTGTTCTGGCCGTTTTTTCAATAGAGAAAGCGAGGAGCGGCAAAGATTAAAATCACTGGTTACCAACAGCAAAATCGGGGGCTTGATTCTTTTCGGCGGGGATGTCTATGAAACAGCCCTTTTAACCAACTCTTTACAGAAACTGGCTAAGGTACCGCTGCTGGTCGCCTCAGATTTAGAAAGAGGTTTGGGCAATCAGATTGAAGGAGCCACTCAGTTTCCGCCTTTGATGGCTCTGGGAGCCATTGATTCTGAAGAGCAGGCTTTTCTCATGGGTAAAGTAACGGCCATAGAGGCCAGGGCCTGTGGTATTCATCTAACTTATGCTCCGGTTGTAGATGTCAATATTAATCCTCTTAACCCCATAATTAATACTCGCTCTTTTGGTGAGAAACCAGAGCTGGTAAGCTACTTGGCCACTGCCTTTATTAGAGGCTGTCAGGAAAATGGCCTGCTGGCCACAGCCAAACATTTTCCAGGGCATGGAGATACAGATTTGGATTCTCACAGCCTGCTGCCAACAGTAAAAGCGGACCTCAACCGCCTGGAAAAAGTTGAACTCTTTCCTTTTCGCCAAGCTATAAAAGCAGGGGTCTCGGCTATAATGACTGCTCACCTCCAGCTTCCAGCTCTTGATTTTACTCCCAATCTCCCGGCTACTCTTTCGCGGAAAATAATAACTGAAATCCTCAGAGGGAAACTTGGTTTTAAAGGCTTGATTGTCACCGACGCTATGGACATGGGCGGGATTACTACTCTTTATTCTTCCCAGGAAGCAGCTCTAAAAGCCATTCTGGCTGGGGTAGACATGGTCCTCCTCCCTCCTCAGCCAGAAGAAGTGATAGAATCATTGATTCAAGCTGCTCGTAGAGGAGATATTCCAATTAAAAGGATTAATTCCTCAGTGAGGAGAATTCTGGAAGCCAAGGCAAAAGTTGGCCTTCACCGGCAAAAATTAGTCGATATTAATGAGCTGGATATAAAAATAGGAGCGCCTCCTCATTTGGAGCTGGCCCAGCTTATGTTTGAGAATGCAATTACTCTGGTTAAAAATACGAATCAGCTCTTACCTCTTACTCCTTCAAAGCAGAAAGTAGCTGTGTTTTCCTTGAGCAGTGATCCAGGAGGCTATTTTGCTGGCAAGATATTTGCCTTGGAAGTAGAAAAAAGATCTCCTGATACTTTAAGCTTTTTTGCAGATGCCTATACAGGCGAAAAATTTCTTAGCCAGGATTTTAGTCAAGCTCAACAAGCAGATGTTATAATTTTTGCCTTATTTTCATTTCTTCGAGCCAGAAAAGGAAGTGTTGATCTTTGTCCAAGGCATATTGATCTTATTCGCCAAGCAGCTTCAAGCTCAATTCCAATAGTCGTAATTTCCTTCGGTAGCCCTTATTTTTTACGACATTTTCCAGGGGTTAATAGCTGCCTCTGTGCTTACCGCCCCAGCCCTGAGGCTCAAATAGCAGGGGCTAAAGCCATCTTTGGAGAAATAGATATTAAAGGGAAACTTCCTGTTTCTATTCCAGGTCTTTATCCTGTTGGTTGTGGATTGAGTTTGCCTAAAAAGCAAAATAACAGCCATTCTGAGCTTACCAGCCTTAAATAACCTGAATTATTCATAAAAACTGCCGATACCAAAATACAATTTCAATAATATCAGCTAGTTATAAGCATTCTAGTGAAATTGGCTGAATAATTCTGATTTGTTCATATCTATGTAAAATTCCAAATAAAACATCGGCATTTTTTACCCTTTGGGCGAGCCGATCTTGCTGCATCTTGTGCGTTGCAGCGCATTCGTGGTGGACGACCACAGCTTCGTACGCTGCGCCTTGCATCCATAAAAGGGGTCATGTCTTCACATTTGGCATTAGTTTTTTGACAAATGAAACGAAAAGGCAGAGCTCAGATTCTTATATTTAACATTAATTTTATGTCAAATGTGAAGACCTTCTATGATGATTTAAA
>CAZEQD010000028.1:0-26292 GCA_964514305.1 uncultured Eubacteriales bacterium | reverse complement strand
GGATCGCATTTCTGACCCTCAGGTTTCGCCCGATGGGAAATGGATTGTCTTTACTTTGCGCACTACCGATTTAGAAGCCAATCGGGGACGGACTGATCTCTGGTTGATTGGAACAGATGGTCGCTCTCTGCGGCGTTTAACAACCCATCCTGCCTCTGACTTTAATCCTCGCTGGTCAGCACGTGGAAAATTAATCTGGTTTCTTTCCACCCGATCCGGTTCTTGCCAGGTGTGGCGGATAAGAGTAGGGGGTGGGGAAGCAACCCAATTTACTGATTTTCCTCTTGATGTGGGCAATCTTCTTGTTTCGCTTGATGGAAACTATCTGGCTTTGACAATGGAAGTCTTTCCTGAAAAAGGTTGTCCTTATGATACGAAAAGAAAATTGGAAGAAAAAGCTAAGCGTAAAAGCAGCGGCCGGATATACGAGCGACTTTTTATCCGTCATTGGGATGCCTGGAAAGATGGCCGGCAATCCCATCTTTTTACGGTAAGAATAAAAGATAAAAAACTCTTTAAATTAATGCCCGGTATGGATGCCGATACTCCCTCCAAGCCTTTTGGAGGACCTGAGGAAATTACCTTTACTCCAGATAGTCAGGGTCTGATTTTTACAGCCAGGAATGCAGGCAGGGAAGAAGCTTGGTCGACAGATTTTGATCTGTACTATGTGCCGGTTGATGGTTCAAAAAAGCCTGTCTGTCTTACCGAGAAGAATCAAGCTTGGGATAAGACACCCGTCTTTTCCCCTGACGGAAAAACTTTGGCCTATTTAGCCATGAAACGGCCTAGCTATGAGTCAGATAGATTCAGGATAGTTCTTCGTGATTGGGCCACGGGTAAGGAGCGGATATTGACTGAAGATTGGGACCGGTCTCCTTCAGAGATATCTTGGGCAGCGGATAATCGAACTATCTATGCCACTTCTCCTAATCTTGGTCAGCAGTCGCTTTTTGCTATTGATGTAAAGACTGGCCAAGTTAGAGTCGTTGTTAAGGAAGGGACAGTGAGCTGGCCGAGGCCACTTAAAGATAAAATAATCTTTGGCATTGACCATTTAAAGTCGCCAGTTGAGCTGTATTCAGTTCAAGATAACGGCCAGGGACTTAAAGCCATCACCCAAATTAATGCCGAAAAAGCGGCCCTTGCCAGGATGGGAGATTTTGGACAGTTCACTTTTAAAGGATGGAACAATGAAAATGTTTATGCTTACGTGGTTAAGCCGATTGATTTTGACCCTTCAAAAAAGTATCCCGTAGCTTTTCTCATCCATGGCGGACCCCAGGGTTCTTTCAGTAACCACTTTCATTACCGCTGGAATCCCCAGGTTTACGCCGGAGCTGGATATGGAGCAGTGATGGTTGATTTTCATGGATCAGTCGGCTATGGACAGGCTTTTACTGATTCCATCCGCGGCGATTGGGGCGGCAAACCGCTTGAGGATTTGAAGAAAGGGTTGGCGGCTGCCCTTAAGCGCTATACCTGGATGGATGGAGAGCGGGTGGCCGGCCTCGGTGCCTCTTTCGGAGGCTACATGATTAACTGGATTGCTGGAAACTGGCCTGAGCGTTTCCGTTGCTTGGTCAATCATGATGGTAACCTGGACGAGCGGATGGCTTATTTTGATACCGAAGAGCTCTGGTTTCCTGAATGGGACCATGAAGGAACTCCCTGGACAAATCCCAAGGGTTACGAGAAGCATAACCCGATTAACTGTGTTAAGAATTGGAAAACGCCGATGCTGGTCATCCATGGGGCTCTGGATTTTCGGGTAGTTGACACTCAGGGTATTTCAACTTTTACTGCTCTCCAGCGCTTAGGTATTTCCAGCAAACTTCTCTATTTCCCTGATGAGAATCATTGGGTGCTCAAACCTCATAACGGCATCCTCTGGCACGAAACTGTTCTCGGCTGGCTCGACCAGTGGTGTAAAGGACAGAAAGAATAGTTTGGGAACTGACTAAAGAATCATTGCTCGAAGTCGTTTGGATTTTGGTGTGATTTTGGGTGTGATTTTGAGTGTGATTTTGGGGTCAGACCCTGTGATTTTGGGGTCAGACCCATTTAATTATTTGAAAAGAAATACATTATCCTTATATAACGGGCAAAAAATTCCCTTAGAAATAACATTTTAGGGTCGAAATGAGCCCTTTAAGTAAATCTAAAAGGAAAAAATTAAAAAATCTGAAAAGATTCGTTTAGATGCTAATGGGAATTTAAAGTACCAAAAAATGGCAAAGAAAAGCACACGCTTTTTCTGCAGCAGATTATATGGATTAGGTTCTAATAAAGCGGTAGAATCCAGTTTCTCCAAACACAAAATAGCAAGGAGAGAAATTTCAGAGAAGCTATCCGCATATTCACCGAAGGGATAGAGAAATTTCTAGATGGTGCTCGTTTTTATCGCCATCGAGCACATCGATACATCTCAATCCGAATGTTTGATTTAGCCATAAAGGATCTTGAAAAAGCTGCTTTATTGATTGAAGGGACGAGAGATCAGGTGGAACCAGACGGCCAACCTGATGCCTTTAATATCCCAGTTAATACTCTTCATACTAATATTTATTATCATCTTGGGCTTGCTTACTGTTTGAAACATAATTTTAAAAATGCCATTAAGGCTTTCCAAAAAGGAATCAAAGCTTCTGCCAATGATGACATGTTGGAAGCCATGATCCATTGGCTTTATATGGCTAGGTGTCGAAATTAGTCTTTTAAGAAAATAAATAGGGAGGCTTAGAAAATTTGAGAAGACTTACTTAGAGTGATGTTTTTGCCCTCGAAAACTTAGATTTAAGGCTGAAATAGGGGGTTTAAAAAGAGTTATTTTTTTTATTATTAATATGATAGAACAGCCAAAGCACAAAAAATGCAAAAAATACAACAAAAAATAAACAAAAAATAAAAAAAAATAAAAAAAATAAATAGCTTCCCTATCATAAATAATGGGAGGGAAGTAAAATTGATCTTAAAATCTTTATTTTTCTATTATTTCGTACTCATGAATTCATGTTTCAAAGTAAGCATCAATCATATAAAGATGTTTACTAAAATTTCGATTCTCCATTTATATTTATATGGTATAATTCAGATAATATATGGTTTATGACTTAAGGTAAGCGGTGAGGATAAAAGCTGGTTTTAATGTTTTCATTATTTTCTTTTTATTTTCTCTTTTCCAGTCTTGTTCTCACAAACAAGAACTGAGCCCATTAAATATTAGCTTTGAAAATGATTTAGAGATTGGGGCAGAAGAAGGAGATGAAAATTATATGCTGGCGGGAGTGATTAATGAACGGATAAAATTATTTTAGTAGGTAAAGTGAGAAATGACAAATTGGCCATTAACTTTTAAATAAAAATTTGCTAAAGGAGGGGATATGACGTTAAAAAAAATTTGCTTTTTGTTCCTTATTTTATTTTTATTTTGCTTCTGGCCTAATATAGGAAAGACTAAATCAATCAATGAAGGAGGTAAAGTGATGGAAATTAAAGTAACCAGCTCAGCTTTTGAGGAGGGAGGTTTAATCCCAGCCAAATACACCTGTGGTGGGGCTGATGTCTCGCCTCCGCTCACCTGGTTTTCGGTTCCTGAGGAAGCCAAGACCCTGGCTTTAATCTGTGATGACCCTGATGCGCCGATGGGCACCTGGGTCCACTGGGTTCTTTTTAATTTACCGGCCGATGTCCAGCAGCTGCCTGAAAATGTGCCTCCAGATAAAGAGCTGGAAAACGGTGCAAGACAGGGAAAGAATGACTTTGGCAAAATTGGTTATGGTGGTCCTTGCCCACCTTTTGGTACTCACCGCTACTATTTTAAACTTTATGCTTTGGACATAGAGCTTGATCTTAAGCCTGGGATTAAGAAAAAGGAGATGCTCAAAGCCATGGAAGGTCATATTTTAGCTCAAGGCCAATTGATGGGTAAATACAAAAGATAATCTACCCAGCCATTAGAGTGAAATAACAAAAACTTTAGCAACGTCATTTAGTTGGTAAAAACTTTTAGATGAAAATAACTCAAATCTCCATTCAAAGACCGATTACAATTTTCATGTTTTATCTGGCCGTAGTCCTCCTCGGATTTGTTTCTTTAAGACAACTGAGTGTTGATCTCCTACCCAACATCAGCTATCCCCGCCTTTCAGTCATGACTCAATATCCAGGAGGGGCTCCTGAAGAGATGGAAACTCTGATTACTGCCCCTCTGGAAGCAGCTGTCAGCCGCATTCCTGGTCTGCGGCGGGTGGAGTCGGTTTCCAAAGAAGGTGTTTCCTACATGGCCCTTGAATTTTCCTGGGGAACTGATATGGATTTTGCTCTCCTTCATACTCGAGAAAAGCTGGACAGCGCTCGCGAAAGGCTGCCCGATGATGCCCAAAATCCGGTCATCATTCCTCTGGATCCTCAGAGCAAGCCGATTATGATCCTGGCTATTTCAGGCGAAAGGTCTCTGCTTGAACTTAAAGATTTTTCTGAAGAATTGGTTAAGCCTCGTCTGGAACAAATAGAGGGGATAGGCTCAGCTGAAATAGCTGGAGGCGTGGAGCGAGAAATTCAAGTGGAAGTAGATCCCCAGCTCCTTTCCCTCTATGGTCTTAGCCTGGATGAAATCTCTCAGAGGATAGATGCCTTTAACCGCAATCTTCAAGGAGGGACAATAAGAAAGGGCAGGTTTAAATATGCCTTAAGGGTGGTGGGTGAGTTTGAGAAGGTGGGAGAAATAGGGGAAATAAGCCTTAAAACAACTGAGGAGAGAGGTCTGATTCGGCTCAAAGATGTGGCCCAGATTAAAGATTCCATTAAAGAGCGGCAGGGAGTAACCCAGCTTAATGGCCAGGAAAGCATTGGCATTCTTGTCAGGAAAGAATCTGGAGCCAACACGGTTAAAGTGACCAGGGCTGCCCGTCAGGTGCTGAAGCAAATAAAAACAGAATATCCGCAGATAGATATTCTGGTTGTTTATGAGCAAGCCGAATATATTGAAAACGCCATTTCTTCAGTGCTCAAATCAATCATTTATGGTGCTATTCTGGCTTTTCTGGTCTTATTGATTTTCCTTCAGGACCTAAAAACTCCTCTCATCATTGGGGTGGTTATCCCCATCTCCATTATTGCTACTTTTAATCTCCTTCATTTTCAGGATATTACCCTAAACATTATGTCTTTGGGCGGTCTGGCCCTTGGAGTGGGGATGCTGGTTGATAATTCCATTGTTGTTTCTGAAAGTATTTTTCGACACCGTAATTTGGGGGAAAATCTTAAAGAGGCAGCTTACCTGGGGACAAAGGAAGTGGGCATGGCCGTTACAGCTTCCACTTTAACCACTGTTTCGGTTTTTCTGCCAGTTATTTATGTCCATGGAGTTGCTGGTCAGCTTTTTAAAGATCAGGCTTTGACGGTGACCTTTGCCCTTCTTTCTTCGTTGGTGGTTTCCCTTACTCTCCTGCCCATGCTGGCTTCGCGTCGATTTGAGCTAGAAAGCCTCCAGAAAAAAGCAGCCAAAGGGGCACCAGCCAATCGAGAGGAAATCAAGAAAAAGAGAAAATGGACATTTCTCCTTTATCCATGGCGAGGCTTGCACTGGCTTCTTTATTTTATCCCTAAGGCAGTTTTTAAGGCTGTAAACTTTATTTTAAGTTTTTTTCTTCAACTCCTGCTTTTTTTGTATCATTACCTCAGCCTGCCTTTAAAGCCGGTCCTTGGGCTTATTTTTAAAGGATTTAATTTTATTTACCAGAAATTTGCAACTTCTTATCATCAGTTTCTCCTCTGGAGTCTGGATAATAAAGGCAAAATAATAGCCGCCTCGCTGGGCTTTTTTATTCTAACTGCCCTTCTAGCCACTCAACTACCTCGTGAGCTTATGCCTAAGCCTGAGTCATCCTCCTTTGAGTTTAATTTTAAGACTCCAGTTGATTATTCATTAGAACAAACAGTTGAAGTGGCTTCAGCTCTTGAACGGTGGCTGAGGCAGCAAAACTCATTTAAAGCTGCATTTTCCCAAATTGGTCTAGTCAGCGGCCTGGAAAGTGCCAATCCTGATGTCTCCCTTAATTCGGCCAAGATTTACGTTGAGCTTGATGGATCATCGCATCTTGATGATACAGTTGAGCTTCTGCGAGAAAAACTTCATAACTATCCTGACCTTAATTATTCCATAGTCAGAGAGCAATCTACTCTGGCCCAGCTTCTGGCTTTTTCTTCAGCTGAAGTTGGATTAAAGATCAAGGGAGATGACTTGGATAAACTGAGGGAACTGGCCGCTGAACTTCAACAACAACTAAGGAAATTAGAAGGGATAGCTGATATTCAGGCTAATATAGGAGAAGGTAAGCCTGAATTTTTAATCAGAATAAAAAAAGGGGCTCTGGCCAAATACGATGTCTCACCGGCAGCCATCAGCAGTTTTATTGTCGATGGTGTCAGAGGTAAAGTGGCTACCAAATTCAGAGAAATGGAAAAAAAATACGATATTTTAATCCGTCTGGAAGAACAGACAAGAGAGAATATAGAATCTTTTCTGGATGAAGAGATTGTCTATCGAGGTGCTCTTATTCCTTTAAGAGAATTGGTAAGCTATGAAATAGTTAGAGGGCCAAAAGAGATCAGGCGCGAAAATCAGCAGCGAGAAGTGGTGGTTACAGCCAACCTTCAAAGGCGAAAATTAAGCCAGGTAATCCCTAAGATTAAGCAACGTCTCAAAGAGATTTCTTTACCGCCAGGCTATCAAATAGTCTTCAGTGGAGAGCAAGAAGAAATGAGCCGCTCGTTCCACAGCCTTATTTTTGCTTTCTGCCTGGCTGTGCTTTTGGTCTACATGATTATGGCTGCCCAATTCGAATCGCTGCGGCATCCATTTTTGATTCTCTTAGCTTTACCCATGGGCTTAACCGGAGCTGTCTGGGCCCTATTCATCACTGGTCAGACAATCAATGTTATTTCGGTTATCGGTTTGGTTGTTTTGGCTGGAATAGTTGTCAATGATGCCATCGTCAAAATTGATTATACCAACCAGCTAAGAAAGAAAGGGATGGCCTTAAGAGAAGCTATCCTGGAGGCCAGCCGAGTCAGGCTAAGGCCAATTATAATGACTACAGTAACGACAATCTTCGGTCTTTTTCCCATGTCTTTGGGTTTAGGCAAAGGTTCTGAACTGCAGCAGCCGCTGGCCATTTCTGTAATCGGAGGTTTGTTCCTGGCCACCTTCTTGACTTTAATCCTTATTCCTCTTGGCTATGAGCTAGTGGAAGGGAAAAAAGCCAGTCATAAAAGATGAAATTTTTTATTGAACGTCCAATCGCTACGGCCATGTTTTTTCTGGCTCTGCTGGTACTAGGTGTCTATTCCTTCCTTAATATACCGGTTGAGCTGGCCCCCAAAGAAGAATATCCCCGTCTTGATATTCAGACCAACTGGCCTGGTGTGCCGCCCGAAATTGTCCAGACACAGGTAACGGCTCCCCTGGAGGAGATAGGCTCTACTGTCAAGGGGGTCAGAAAAATTACATCTGAATCTGGCATAGGCTATTCAAGAATTACTGTTGAGCTTGAGACCAAGACGAACATGGAATTTGCCCAGCTAAGCCTGAGGGAAAAAATTGCTCAAGCCCGGAATGATTTACCTTATGGAATCAGGCCCCAGATACATCCTTATGTGCCTGAGGATTTCAGAGTGGAGAGTTTCCTCAGCTACACCATTTCCGGCGATTACTCTCTTCAGAAATTAAGAGAACTGGTTAAAGATAAACTTGAAATGGGCATCGGTTCTATCAAAGGGGTAGCTGAGGTAGAAGTAAGTGGGGGTTCTGAGCCTGAAATAAAGATAATCCTAGATAAGGAGAAATTAAAAGCCTTTGGCATCCATCCTTATCTTGTCTCTTATAAAATCAGAGAACGGACTCAAACCTATCCAGCCGGTAAAGCCAGAAAGGGGACTCAAGAGCTAATTTTTAAAGTTTCCAATCCCATAAGAGAGATTAAGGAATTAGGGGAAACCATAATTACTTATTCAGGAAAGAATCCGATCAAACTCAAAGATGTGGCTCAAGTTGTCCCTGCCTACGGTGATATCCTTTACATTAACCGCATCAATGGTCAGGCGACCATAAGATTAACAGTAGTTAAAGAAAAGGGGACCAGCACTCTTAAAGTGGCTAAAAGAGTTAAAAGAAGACTGGAAGCAATTAAAAAAGAGTTGCCGCCAGATTTAATCTTTAAAGAGGTTAATGATGAAAGCCAAGAAATTCGCAAAAACCTGAGAGATCTTTATTTCCTAGTGGGCATCATCACTTTGGTCATTTTTTTCCTTGTTTTTATCGTCCTCAGAAGTTTTAAGCCCTCTCTTCTGGTGCTTTCTTCTATCGCTTTCTCTGTCTTAATAACCTTTAATCTGATTTATCTCTTTAAGGTTTCCATAAATTTATTAACTCTGGGCGGCTTGGCCCTGGGCTTTGGTCTTTTTGTTGATAACTCAATAGTTGTTTTTGAGAATGTCCTGCGCCTGAGGGAAAAAGGGATGCCACCTGTTAAGGCGGCTATTCAGGGTTCAAGAGAAGTGATTTTACCGGTATTGGCAGCCACTCTGACCACAATTAGCGTTTTTTTCTCTTTTGCCTATTTTCAGGGTCGGCTAAAAATTTATTATCTGCCTTTGGCTGTTGTTATTTCCTCAGCCCTGGCTGCTTCCCTTCTGGTTTCTTTTTCATTAATACCAGCCCTAAGTCCTCGCTTGATGCGGAGAGAGAGAAAACTGAAAGAGGAGAAAATAAGAGAAGGCTATGAAAAAATCTTAAAGGTTCTCATTCGTCATCCCCTTGAAGTCATTCTGGTTATAGTCTTTATTTTTTATGGTTCCTATAAATGGTTTCGGTCTGAGGTAACTCTGGGTGAATTTTTCCGTTGGTATTCCAAACAAAGCCTCAGGATTTATATTGGCATGCCGCCCGGGACAGCCATCGAGCGAACAGATGCAGTAGCCAAAAAATTTGAAGAAAGGATTTTAGCCAAAAATTATGAAAAAGAAATGAACACTTTTGTTTCGGCTGAAAGAGCAGCTATTAATATCACTTTCCCGCCTGAGGTGGAGAATTCATATATACCCTATCTTCTTAAAGAAGAAATGATTCAAATGGCCACCAATTTTGCCGGCATCACCATAAGTATTTCTGGTTTTGATCCTCAAGGCTATTACAGCAGTTTTGGCAGCGGTACTTTTTATGATAGCCGCATTAAATTCTATGGCTACAATCTGAAAAAGCTTAAGGAGATAACCTCTCAATTGGAGCAGACCCTTAAAAGAAACCCCCGAATTAAGGAGGTGAAAACAGTCTCTTCCCGCTATGGCTGGTGGCGGCTTGATTCTTTTGAGTACATTCTGAAAATAGATAAAAAACGCTTGAGAAATTATAATATTGATCCTCTCTATCTTTATTCCCATCTTCAGGCATTGCTCCAGGGCAGAGTTTATCTTCCCTTGAAGATAAGAATTGGCGGTAAGGAAATGGAGATTTCAGTTAAATTCCCGGAAGCAGATCGGATGGACCTCAAAAATCTGCAGGATTCTCTAATCAGAACTAGAGGAGGGGTGTATTTGAGGTTAGGGGAAATTTCAAGCCTTGAAGAAAGACCCATTGCCGGCTCCATTGATAGAGAAGACCAGCAGTTCCAGCAGACGGTCATGTGGGAATTCAGAGGGCCAACCAAAGCCGCGGAAAGTTATAAAAAAGGAGTTTTTGCTAAATTGAGGCTTCCTCCTGGCTTTTCAGCCACTTTGGAGGAGGAGTGGAGAATGACTGAAGAAGAAAAGGGCCAGCTTAAATTTGCTATCATATTTTCCCTGATTATTATCTTCATGATTCTTGCTTCTCTTTATGAGTCTATTATTCAACCATTTTTTATAATCCTGGCTGTTCCTCTGGCTCTTATTGGCGTTTTTGTAGCTTTTGTCCTGGCTGATTTTGCCTTTGATTCTTCCGCCTATGTGGGCGTTATTCTTTTGGGGGGGATAGTAGTCAATAACTCGATCCTTTTAGTTGACCATATTAATTTAAAAAGGGGCCAGGGTTTTGATCTTAGAGAGGCAGTTCTTAAAGGAGCCAGAGAAAGAGTGAGGCCTATTTTTATGACTACCAGCACCACTGTCCTGGGTATGCTGCCCATGGTCTTGATTCAGGTAGAGGTTGGCAAAAAACAGATCTGGTCTTCCCTGGCTCTTTCGGCTGTGGGAGGGTTAACCAGCTCAACTATTTTTATTTTAGTAGTGATTCCTATTTTTTACTACTATGGAGATGCCATTCGGACTTGGGTCCGCGAGCGGCTGCAGGAGCTGAGAACGGCTTGGAGAAGATTCTAGGTGAATGACTATTTTTGTTCTATAATATTTTCTTCTAATTTTTGTTTAAGGAGAAAGATCATCCATGTATTCTACAATTGAATTAAAAAAAAGAATAAATCAATTCCCTCGGGTGAAGTTAATTAATCTGCCTACTCCCTGGCAGAAATTGGAGAATCTGAGTCGGCATCTTGATGGGCCGCAGATTTACATTAAACGGGATGACTTGACTGGCCTGGCTTTTGGCGGCAATAAAAGCCGCAAATTGGAATTTATTATCCAGGATGCCCTTCAAAAAGAATGTGAGGTTATCATTACCTGGGCCAGCCTCCAGTCTAACTGGTGTTTGCAGGCAGCCGCAGCTGCCCGCAAATTCGGCCTTAAGCCTATTCTCCTTCTTTTTAAAACTTATAAGCTCCCTCCAGAGTATGATGGCAATCTTCTTTTGGATTTGATTCTGGGAGCGGATGTTAGGATAAAAGAGGCAGCCCAGGGCAGGGTGGTTAAAGCAGAAGACGTGGAAGAAATTATAGAAGAGGTGGTTAATGAAGTAAAAGAATGGGGTTATAAACCTTATGTGGCCCCCATTGGAGGCTCCATGGTTGGGGGCTCAATGACCAAACCTTTGGGAGCAATAAGCTATGTTGAGGCCGGTCTGGAGGCGCTGGATCAAGCCGAAAAAGAAAAAGTTGAAATCGATTATTTTCTTCTGGCCACTGGTTCAGGTGGGACTCAAGCCGGCTTGGTGGTGGCTACTAAGGCCTTGAATGAAAACATCAGAGTAATTGGCATCAGTGTCTCCGAAGAAAAGGAACCTTTTAGCAAGGAAGTGCTGACTATCTCTCAGGATACAATTAAAGCCTTGGGATTGGAAATCAAGGTAGCCAGAGAAGATATCATTGTTTTTGATGATTACATCAAAGAAGGTTATGGTATCGTCAATCGGGAAGTAACTGAAGCCATCCGTCTTGTAGCCCAGTTAGAAGGCATTTTCCTTGATCCTGTTTATACCGGCAAAGCCATGGTCGGACTAATAGATCTCATCCGCCAAGGATATTTTAAAAAGGAAGATAAAGTCGCTTTTTTCCATACTGGCGGAACTCCGGCTCTTTTTCCTAATAAGCATCTGCTGACCAGATATCTGAGTGATGAATAAAAGAAGATGAAAGGAAAGAGCGATGAAAATGGAAAGACCTACTTTCCAGGATGTTTTGGAAGCCAGATATATAATTAAAGCCTATCTTCCCCGAACCCCTCTTTACTCTTATCCTCAGTTAAATCAGCTCCTCGATGCTAAAGTTTTTATCAAGCATGAAAATTTTTTACCGGGCAGGGCTTTCAAGATTAGAGGAGGCCTCAACCTGAAATCAGAATTATCTTTTTTTTGAATTTTTGAGGTATTTTAAAAATTCGCTCTCAGTAGAAAGAAGTAGCAATGTTTGTTTGTCGAAACTGCTGCGGTAGGTATCCAATGTTTTTATGAACTGATAGAATTCGGGATCAAGATTGTAAGCTAAGGCGTAAATTTTAGTAGCTTCGGCATCAGCTTTGCCTTTAATTTCTTGGGCTTGGCGGTAAGCGGCTGATTGAATTTTTTTCAACTCTAGATCTTTTTCGCCCCGAATTTCGGCGCTTTTACCATCTCCTTCAGAACGATATTTGGCCGCAATCCTTTTCCTTTCGGCAATCATACGGTCAAAAACTTTGCGCTGAACTTCCTCAACATAATTAATTCTTTTGATTCTGACGTCTTTGAGTTCGACACCAAATTGGGGAGTAATCTTGGATGATTTTTTCAGGATAATTTGAGCAATTTTTTCTCGGCCAGTTTTAATTTTAGGAATAACAGAAGCAAGATCGAGGATAGCTACCTCTTCAGTCAATTCAAATTCCCGGTTTGAAGAACGGACGATCTCGATCAAATCAAAATTGGCTACTGCATTCCTTGTTTCGCCATCAATGATATCATCAATTCTTGATTGGGCGCCTCTTTCGTCTCTCACTCTCTGAAAAAAGATAAGAGGCTCGCTTATTCTCCAGCGGGCATAGGTATCAACCCAGATGTACTTTTTGTCCTTGGTTGGAATTTGGTTGGCGTCTCCATCCCACTCCAGCCATCTTTTTTCAAAATAGTTAGCTTTCTGGATGAATGGGATTTTAATATGCAAGCCAGGAGAAGTAATAGCCCCTCCAATTGGCTCGCCGAATTGAGTGATAATAACCTGATTAGTTTCAGAGACAATATACAAAGCGTCAACCAGAATAATCAGAACGATGATTGTAGCCGCAACTATAAGGATGTTTCTAGCTGATTTACTCATTTTTTCACCTCCTCGCCTAAATTCAGAAAGGGCAGCAGGTTTTTCAGCTTTTCGTCAAATATTATTTTCTTATTTATCTTGGGCAAAATCTCATTAATAGCTTCTAAATAGAGACGTTTTCTGGTAACCAAAGGTGCTTTTCGGTATTCTTTATAAATTGATTTAAAAAGATCAGCATCTCCCTTAGCTCTATTTACCCGCTCGGCGGCATAACCTTCAGCTTTTCTGATGGTCTGTTCTGCTTCTCCCTTGGCCTTGGGTATTACTTGGTTGTATTCAGCCCAGGCTTCGTTTATTTTTCTTTCTTTTTCTTGGAGAGCCTCATTAACTTCGTTGAAAGAAGGCTTAACAGGATCAGGAGGATTAACATCCTGAAAGATGAGCTGGTTGACTTCAATTCCTATTTCGTACAGATCGCATAATTTCTGAAGCTCTTCCTTAGCTTGAGCAGCTATTCTGGCTCGGCCGATGGTCAGGACTTCGTCGACTGAATTATCGCCGACCACTTTTCTGACGACGGCCTCGTTCATGTAACGGAAGGTACTGTCTACATCCCTTATTTTAAATAGATATTTATAGGGATCCTTGATTTTGTACTGAACAATCCATTCGACTACGACCACATTTAAATCACCAGTGAGCATCACCGCTTCTTTGACTGTTTCTTGATTTATTCTATATTCTGTTCTTACTCCAGGCCTGGCAGTCCGAAAACCGAATTCCATTTTAAGCTGTCTTTGAACTGGAACTTTGGTCAATTTTTCCATACCGAGAGGAAGCTTGAAATGAAGGCCCGGATTGGTTGTCCTCACAAACTTGCCGAAACGTTGGATAACCCCTATTTCTTCAGGGCCAATTTGGTAGATAGAGCCAAAGATAAGGATAAGAGCGACTACGGCTGCTATTATGATTTTAATTACCTTGCCTTTAATTTTAGGCAGCTTAATTTCCATAGAAGGAAAATCGCTTCTCATATAAACCTCCTTTGATAGGCGTGTACTCTAGCTATGATAACACAGAAATCATCTGATATAAAGCTTGAAAGGGGGTAAATAATTAATCCTGGAAGGCCTTTATCGTCTGGGCTAAATCAGCCAAGGATGTCCTCTGAATATTAATTGGGACTGATTTTAAAACTTTCATGGCTCTTAAACCACTGCCAGTGATAATTAAAACGACCTGATCATCTTGGCTGAATTTTATTTTCTTTGAAAGTTTCAAAAGAGCAGCCAGAACAGTGGCTGAAGCCGGCATGCAGAAGATTCCTTCTTCTTCGGCCAGAATTTTTTGAGCAGCCAAAAGCTTCTCAGGTAGAGCATCTTCTTTGACCAGAACATAAGCTTTAAGGCCAGCTCTGGCTGCATAGGCAGCCGTGGAGGAAGCCATATTGCCAGTGGAAACCGTTCCTATTCTTTTTAATCCTAAAGAGGCCGCTTTCTGGATGGCTACAGCACTACCTCTATCTTTGTAACTAGCAGTTGGATTGGACATTTCCATTTTAGCCAAGGTAGGAGGTAGGCCGTGTTTTTGGCTCAGGTGGTTAAGCTTTAATAATGGGGTATTGCCTTCCCCCAGAGACAAAGATTTATTGATTTGGCCAAGAGGAAGGAAATCGATAAATCTTTCTAATGGCGTTGTTTTTTTTAAATTAAAATCTCTCGGCTGCGGGGGAGGAGTATAGAGCAATGGTTCATGACAATCAGGGCAAAAAGGCCAGAAGAGATCAAGTTGATATTTTCGGTTGAAAAAAAGACACTTACCTTCGTCCATTTTAAAAACTCTCAATTTAATAAAGAAGGCTCATCGCAATAATGAGTACTTATAGTTTGCAAATTGAGATCTATGAACTGAGAAATGGGTCCTCTCACGGTATATCTCCGTCCTCGCTCCACCCATCCCCCGTGGGAAACCCCTTCCGCTGCGGGCGGAGATACCCCGACCCAACCTACCCCGTGCCATCCATCGAGTTAAATTTATCGGTTCTCTCATTACAGGTATCCATTATTTCGATGAGCCATAAAGAAAAAATAATTGTATAAAAATTTGCGGTCAATAGCAAAAGCAGAAAAGCGGAAAAAGCATTTCTATTTCTGTAATGAATGAAAGCTTACATAGAGAAATAAAAGGTCACAGCGATTGCCTTCTATCCCCGCCAATACCCCCACCCACTACTATGGGCTTCGGCAGGAAGGAGATCCCTGTCTCTGGGTATAACTTTTCTAATTATTGGCTTGGCGGATTTGGAAATGCTTCCAACAGAGGAAAAGTTCTCTTATGAGTTGATTGTAAATTTTTTCCAACAAAGGTAAAATCAAATTTTGAAGACTTCGGTCCAAAATACAAGAAATGTTTGATGTCTATTTTTTTATGCGGCAGGCTTTGGAAGAGGCCAGAAAGTCAATGATTAATGGTGAAGTTCCAGTCGGAGCCGTGGTTGTGGCTGAAGATAAGATTTTGAGCCGGGCTCATAATGAAAGTATTAGCAGCCACGACCCTACTGCTCATGCCGAGGTTATAGCCCTTAGAAGAGCCTGTCGGAAAAGAAAAAACTATAGGCTTCCTGATTGTGACCTATATGTAACCTTAGAACCGTGTCCGATGTGTCTGGGAGCTATGGTTCAGGCCAGGATTAAACGTCTTGTTTTTGGCGCTTATGATCCCAAGGCTGGGGCGGTGAGTTCAATCATGAGTTTTCCCTTTGGGAGACTCAATCATAGATTGGAGATTAAAAGTGGAATTCTGGCCGAGGAATGCGGAGAGTTGCTTAAAAGTTTTTTTAAGGAGAAACGTTGAAGAAAGATTTTTTCCCTTTTTCTGCTCAGGCTTTAGCTACTAAAAGGACTATTGAGAGGAGTTTCTCCTTTGGCAAATAATATTATCCTTAAAAACAACTTTCCATAGCCAGTCATAATGGTCAGGAGAGGTGGCCGAGTGGTTGAAGGCGGCGGTCTCGAAAACCGCTATCCTGAGTATTCAGGATCGTGGGTTCGAATCCCACCCTCTCCGCTGCCCAGGCTTTAATTGACCTGGCCCTTATTTTCTGGTAACTTAAAGTTTACACAATTTATTTTTTTATTTTGAGAAGAAGCGAGAGGAGAGGTGTCCGAGAGGCTTAAGGAGCACGCTTGGAAAGCGTGTGTGCGGCTAGAGGCCGTACCGTGGGTTCGAATCCCACCCTCTCCGTTTTAATCGAGAGAAGAAAGAATTTTATGCAAAGAAGGGCATTAATATGGACATTAAAGATTTTAGAGTTTTAGAAGACATCTACAGCGCCAATATCTACAGTCCTTTAGATGTGGTTATCACTAAAGGCAAGGGAGTCTGGGTGTGGGATATTGAAGGGAAAAAATACCTTGATTTTTTAAGCGCTTATTCTGCTTTGAATCATGGTCATTGTCATCCCCGAATTATCAAAGCTTTAGAAACACAGGCCAAAAAGCTGACTCTAACATCGCGAGCCTTCCGCAATGACCAGTGGCCTTTTTTAGCCAAAGAACTCTGTGACTTTACTGGTTATGAGATGGTCTTACCCATGAATACTGGCGCAGAAGCTGTAGAGACAGCTATTAAAGCTGCCCGCAAATGGGGCTATCAGAAAAAAGGTATCCCTCAAGATAAGGCTGAAATTATTGTCTGTGCCAACAATTTCCACGGTCGGACAGTAACCATTGTGGGTTTTTCTACTGAGCCTTTGTACAAGAGGGATTTTGGTCCCTTTACTCCTGGTTTTGTGGTTGTTCCCTTTGGGGAACCTGAGGCTTTAGAAGCAGCCATTACCCCAAACACGGCTGCTTTTATGGTCGAGCCCATTCAGGCTGAAGCTGGAATTATTGTTCCTCCTGAAGGCTATTTGAAAAAAGCTAAAGAAATCTGTGAAGAACACAATGTTCTTTTTATTGCTGATGAAATTCAGACTGGATTAGGAAGGACAGGAAAACTTTTCGCCTGTGACTATGATAATGTAAAGCCAGACATTTTAATTCTGGGCAAATCTCTAGGAGGAGGCTGTTGGGCTGTCTCGGCTGTCCTTTCTTCCCGAGAAGTGCTGGGACTTTTCAAGCCTCGAGAACACGGCTCGACTTTTGGGGCCAATCCATTAGCTTGTGCTGTCACTCGAGAAGCAATTCGCGTTCTTCAGGATGAAAACATGGTCGAGAATGCAGCCCGCTTAGGGAAATATTTCCTGGCAAAGCTAAAAACTTTAAAAAATAAATATATTGAAGAAGTCAGAGGAAAGGGACTGCTTATCGGTGTAGAACTTAAACCTGAAGCTGGCGGGGCCAGACGTTTTTGTGAAGCTTTAAAAGACCAGGGACTTCTCCTTTGTAAAGAAACTCATGAGAATATTATCCGCTTTGCCCCACCTTTAATTATCAAGGAGAAGGAGCTCAATTGGGCCTTTAAACGCATTAAAAATGTTTTTAAGAATGTAAAATAAATAAATAATAAATTTACAATCTTTGGGAAGCAAAAAGGCGAGATAAGTACTGATTATTAAGGCAAAAAAAATAAAAAAAGAGGTGGTTTTAAGAATGAAAAAGACTATATTTTTAATTTTAGTGGTAATTTTGACGGCCACTGCCTGTGTCATATATGTACCCGTTTCTTCAGAACAAGCCCCTCCTGGTGGAGAACAATATTATTCAGGTTATACCTCTGAAGTTGACGTTACTTATTTCTATGATTATCTATCTGATTTTGGCCTCTGGGTTTATCTGCCTGGTTATAACTATGTTTGGCTGCCACGAGTTACCAGCTATTACTGGCGACCTTATACCTACGGGCGTTGGATGTGGACAGATTGGGGATGGACCTGGCTCTCCTATTTTGATTGGGGCTGGGCTCCTTTTCATTATGGACGCTGGGGATTTGATCGAGATCTTGGCTGGTTTTGGGTTCCAGGGACTTTCTGGGCTCCTGCCTGGGTAAGCTGGCGGCGGAGTAATTTTTATATTGGTTGGGCCCCGCTGCCACCTCAAGTGAGATTAGTAGCCGGAGTGGGCATTACCGCCCTTCCCCATTCTTTACCTCTAAACTTCTGGGTTTTTGTAGAAGGGCGTTATTTCCTTAATCCCTATATTCACCGTTACGTCTTACCCTTTGAGAGGAATATGACTATCATCAATTTTACTGTAGAAAGGACGAATCTCATTTTCCGTAATCAAAGAATAATAAATCAGGGCCTCGATGTTGATTTTATCAGCGGGATAACCAGGCAGAGAGTCACTCCTTATGAATTGCGCCAAGTGGGAAAGCCTCAGCCTTCAAAAGTCGAACTGAAAAGAGTCGAGATATTTAAGCCGGTTGTGGCTAAAAATCAAATGGCTAGGCCCAAAAGCTTTGTCGAAAAACAGCAAGCTAAAGAGGAAATCTCTAGGATTACAATCAAGCAAGAAGCATCGAAGGTAGAACCTAAATATCAAAAAGTTGACCTTCGAAACGTTCAACAACATGAACTCGAGCTTTTAGAAAAGAGCCAGCAGGATGAAATAAAGGAGCTGGAAAAAGAGTATGAAAAGAAAAAAGCAAAGGCTAAGAGTCAAACTGAAAAAGAAAAAGTTGAAAGAGAGTACAAAACCAAAGTTGTGAAATTGAAGAATCTCCATAAAACAGAAAAGTCTCGACTGGAGAAAAGGCATAGAGAAGAAGAAAAAAAAGTTAAAAAAAAGAAAATTAAAAAATAAGATAAAAATAAAAAGCTAAATTGAATATTTCTTTCTTATACCCTCAGGTATTAGCTCAGGCTTTCCACTTCGGAGACTGATTAGGACATATACGGCCTTACCTTCGGCCGCTATTTCTTCGCTCTTTTTCTTGATAATTTGAAAGCCAATTTTAACACTCTTTTTTCTTATTTCTTCTACCCAGGTCCTGACGATGACTGTTTCTCCTAAGAAAATTGGACTTTTAAATTCAACATAAGTAGATTTGGTAGCCCAGGAATAGCCCCTTTTGAAAAACTCTTCCATAGGCATTTTGTAACATCTTCTCATCTGGTCATAGCGGGCAAAAAGTACGTAATCAAGATAGACTGATTGATGGACATGGCGGTTAATATCAATCTCGCTGGGACGGACTATAAGTTCTGTTTCAAACTTGGCTGACATTTTTCACCTCTTGTGAGTTCTAAATTTTGGCTGATCTGAGCTAGAACTCAGACTAGCAGCTAGGGCAGCTGTAACCACCAACAATCCTCCTCCAATTGTCCGTAGAGAAGGCGTTTCATGAAGGAAAAAAAAGGCCAAGATAATCCCATAAAAAGGTTCGAGAGAATGAATGATACTGGCTGTTTGGGCTCTTACCCTTCTCATGCCTTTTATAAACAGGCTGTGAGCAGCAGCCGTACAGAAAATACCAAGAAGAGCCAGAAGAATGATGTCTTTAGAAGTCAGACTATATTCTATTAAAAAGATAAAAGGAAGCAGAAACAGGGTGGCAGCCAGATCTTGATAAAAGGCAATAGCCAGGCTTGAATAAAGTTGAGAAAACTTTCGGTTAAGGATGGTCAGTACGGCAAAAGTAATTCCAGAGAAAATTCCCCATAAAACTCCCCTGGAGACTGTGTTTTCCAGCTTGAAACTGGGAACAATAAGAAAAATACCGACCAGGCAGAGAAAAGCATAGATGATATTCAGCTTAATCAATTTTTCCTTAAAAAAGAGAGGTTCTAAAAAAGCTGTGAAAACCGGATAAGAGGCAAAAGAAAGAAGTCCAATAGCTACGGTGGAGACCTGAATAGAATGGAAGAAGGATATCCAGTGGACAGCCAACAAAGCACCAAGGAGAAAAAGAAAAAAATAGTTTTTTGAGGGTTTAATATTTAAGCTCTGGCCTGATAAATAGAGAACTAAAGCCAGAGCGAGACTGGCAAAAAAAACCCGGCCCAGAACAATAATTACAGGCGAGAAGGAAAGCCATTTGCCGAATAATCCAGCAAGGCCAAAAAGAAGAACAGCTCCATGTATTTCAACCAGGCTGTGCTCAAACTTCATGGTTTAAACCTTACAACAACGATTGTCGTTTATCAATCTAAAAAAAGGGGCTGGAGTTTTCCCATCTTTTAGTGATTCCACATTAACTATCACGGCTATGGAGATGCTTATCAGAATGAAATTATTTTTTGCAATCTGGAGAAAATGTGCTAATATAATATTTAAAAAGGAATTAAATTTCCTAGCCATTAATTCATATCGAATGCAATGACCTATTTAATCTACGCTCGTAAGTACAGGCCTAAAACATTTGAGGAAATGATAGGGCAGAAAGCTGTCGTCCAGACTCTCCAAAATGCTATCCGCAACGATAGGGTTGCCCAGGCTTATATTTTTTCTGGCATGAGAGGAGTTGGCAAAACTACTGCTGCCCGCATCCTGGCTAAAGCTCTTAACTGTCAGCACGGGCCTACTCCCACTCCTTGTAACAAATGTGAGTATTGTCGAGCTATCAATGAAGACCGCTCGGTTGATGTTTTAGAAATTGATGGTGCTTCTAATAGAGGGATAGATGAGGTTAGGTCACTGCGCGAGGGTGTCAAATATAAACCTATTCACAGCCGTTATAAAATTATTATTATTGATGAAGTTCACATGCTGACTCGAGAAGCTTTTAATGCCTTATTAAAAACTTTGGAGGAGCCGCCCACCCATACTATCTTTATTTTCGCCACTACCGAGTTTCATAAGGTTCCTGCCACCATTGTCTCCCGCTGTCAGCATTTTGAGTTTAAAAAAATCTCTCAGAAGGAAATTATTAACCACCTGTTGGATATTACTCAAAAAGAAAAGATTACTATTTCTTCCTATGGCCTGAACCTGATTGCCGAGGGGGCCGATGGCAGCCTGCGGGATGCTCAGAGTCTACTTGATCAAGCGGTAGCTTTTTCTGGAGAGAATATTAGAGATGAAGATTTAAAAGAAATTTTAGGAGTTATCAGTCGAGATATCCTCTTTCAGTGCTCAACAGCTATTTTTGAAGAAAAGCCAGAAGCTGTTTTTCCGCTGGTTGAGAAAATTATAGATAATGGCTATGATCTTCGAGTTTTTTATAAAGAACTTATCCAGCATTTTAGGAATTTACTGGTGGTAAAATCAGTTGAAAAGCCCCAAGAACTCCTTCCTTTTCAAGATGAAGAATTGAGAAAATTAAAGGAAGAAGCCAGCCGGACCTCAGCCGAAGAAATTCTTCGCTATCTAGTGGTTCTGCAACAGGGAGAACAGGGTTTGAGGATTTCTTCTTACCCTCGATTTTACTTGGAAGTGCTGTTGGTTAAGCTCTGTCATTTTAAGAAGGTCACTCCTCTTCAGGATATACTCAAGGAACTGGAGCAGATGAAAAAAAAGGTAGAAAAGCCTGTTTCTCCTGTAGTCAATGAAGAGATACCCCCTGCCAACCAAGACCAATCCAATCAGATGCCTTTAGCTGAGATAGAAACCAAAATAAAAAGAGAAAGAGAAATGGAGAAGGCTTTGAAGGACCCTACTGTCCGCTATTTTATGGACAAATTCAAAGCTCAAGTCCTTTCCATCGAAGCCATAAAAAGAACAAAAGATAGGGAATGAATACCGTCCTTATCTTAGGAGAGAAAAAATGAAAGGAATGCCTAATTTGCAGAAAATGCTTAAAACTGCTAAAGAAATGCAGGAGAAAATGCAAAAAGAGCTGGCGGCCATGAGGGTCGAAGGCTCCAGTGGTGGCGGCATGGTTTCGGTTACCTTGGATGGCAACAAAAATTTACTCAAAATCAGCATTGAACCAGAAGTAGTCAATAAAGACGATGTTGAAATGCTCCAGGATTTGATAATTGCTGCCTTTAATGATGCGGTGACCAAAGTGGATGAAAAGATTTCTGAGAAATTTGCAGCTCTCGGACCTGGATTTAAAATTCCCGGACTATTCTAATGAAAAATCAAGAACACACCTTAGAAGTTTTAATTGAAGAATTAAAAAAAATCCCCAGCATCGGGGCTAAAACTGCCCAGAGAATTGCTTTTTATATCATAGGTCTTCCTTTAGATGAGGCTGAAAGGTTGGCTGAAGCTATACTCAAAGCTAAAAAAAACATATTTTACTGTTCTGTGTGCAATGGCTTGACTGATATTGATCCCTGTGTTTTTTGCAGCGATAAAAATCGGGATGATGATACCTTATGTGTGGTCGAAGAGCCCTATAATATTTCCTCAATTGAAAAGACCGGTATCTACAAGGGAAGATACCATGTCCTATTGGGAACACTGGCTCCTTTAAAAGGAAGAGGGCCTGATGAACTTAAAATTGACAAACTAATAGAAAGAGTAAAAAAAGGTCATTTTAAAGAAATAATAATTGCTACCAATCCTACTGTAGAAGGAGAGGCCACGGCCATTTATCTGGCTAAAGTTTTAAAAGGCTTTCCGCTCAAGCTGACTCGATTGGCCATGGGCCTACCTGTAGGCTCGGAAATGGATTATGCCGATCAAGTCACTATTAAAAAAGCATTAGAAGGAAGGACTGAATTTAGGGAATAAGCCAAGAATCTGGGTTAAATTTTAATTTAAAAATGATAAGAAATGAAATATTAGATGAATAGAGGAGATGAGAGATGAAAAAGATTTTTAAAGCTATTGACGGCAATACTGCTGCCGCCCATGTCGCTTATGCTTTCAGTGAAGTTGCGGCCATTTATCCCATCACTCCATCTTCTCCCATGGGGGAGCTGGCCGATGAATGGGCTGCTCAGGAGAGAAAAAATATTTTTGGCCATAGGGTAGAAGTTGTTGAAATGCAGTCAGAAGGCGGAGCTTCTGGAGCTGTCCACGGCAGCCTTTCAGCCGGAGCCCTGACCACCACATTTACCGCCTCTCAGGGCTTAATGCTCATGCTGCCTAACATGCACAAAATTGCCGGGGAGATGCTGCCTACAGTCTTTCATGTTTCGGCCCGTTCTTTAGCCTGCCAATCTTTATCTATTTTTGGAGATCATTCTGATGTTATGGCCGCCAGAAATACAGGCTTTGCCCTAATGGCTGCCGGCTCAATTCAAGAAGCAATGGATTTGGCCGTTGTTTCCCACCTGGCTACCCTCAAGTCCAAAGTACCCTTTCTTAACTTTTTTGATGCCTTCCGCACTTCTCACGAAATTCAAAAGGTAGAAGTTATTCCTTATGAAACTATGGCTGAGCTGTTAGAAATGAAATATGTGGAGGAGTTTCGGAGACGAGCTTTGAATCCGGAAAAGCCCAAGATGAAGGTTGGAGCTCAAAATCCTGATGTCTATTTCCAGGGGAGAGAGACTGTCAATAAATTCTATGAAGCCACTCCTCAAATTGTTCAGGAATATATGGATAAGCTGGCAGCTAAAATTGGCCGCCGCTATCATTTATTTGACTATGTGGGAGCCCCCGATGCGGAGAAGATAATAATGGCCATGGGCAGTGCCACTGAAACCATTGAAGAAACAGTAAATTATTTAGTTAAAAGAGGAGAAAAGGTAGGAGCGGTTAAAGTTAGACTCTATCGTCCCTTTTCAGCTAAAGCTCTTGTCTCTGTTATTCCAGCCACGGTTAAAAAAGTTGCTGTCCTGGATAGGACGAAAGAACCAGGTTCCTTAGGTGAACCTTTGTATTTGGACGTAGCTGTGGCCCTTGCTGATAAAGGAATAAAAGTTATTGGAGGGCGCTACGGCCTTTCTTCCAAGGAATTTACCCCATCCATGGTTAAAGCTGTCTATGATCATCTTGATGACAAGTGCTTTCATAATTTTACAGTGGGCATAGAGGATGACGTCATGGAGACTTCAGTGCCCATTAAAGAAGAGATTGACGCTGAGCCAAAAAATGTCATCCGCTGCAAATTCTGGGGATACGGATCTGATGGAACGGTGGGAGCTAGTAAAAACTCAATAAAAATAATCGGTGACAATACAGATATGTATGTCCAGGGATATTTTCAGTATGATTCTAAAAAATCAGGCGGAGTGACGATCTCCCATCTACGCTTTGGTCATGAGAAAATTCAATCACAATATCTGCTTAATAAAGTTGATTTTGTTGCCCTCCATAAATCTTCTTATATAGGCCGTTATGACATTCTGGAAGGAATAAAGGAGGGTGGGATTTTCCTCCTTAATTCAACCTGGAAGGCCGATGAAGTCTTTGACAATTTAACTGAAGACATGCAAAGGACAATTATTGACAAAAAAATTAAGGTTTTCAATATAGATGCCCTAAAGATTGCTAAAGAGATAGGACTCGGTACCAGAATAAACACCGTCATGCAGGCAGCCTTTTTTAAGATAGCCGGAGTTCTGGCTGAAGATAAGGCCTTAAAACTTATTAAGAATTCCATCAAGGAAACTTTCGAAAAGAAAGGCGAGAATATTGTAAAGATGAACTGGGCTGCCGTCGATAGAGCTGCTGCTGCCTTAGAAGAAGTACCTATTCCTGATAAAATTACCAAGTCAGCCCCTGAAATCAAGTTCATTCCAGATGGAGCCGATGATTTTGCTAAGTTTATAATTGAGCCTTCTTTACGTTTTAAAGGCGATTCAATTCCTGTTTCCAGGATGCCTTTTGATGGCTATATCCCCACTGGAACCTCCAAGCTGGAGAAGCGGCGGGTAGCTCCTGAAGTTCCCCGCTGGATACCGGAAAATTGTATCCAATGCAACCAATGTTCTCTCGTTTGCCCTCATGCAGCTATTCGTCCCAAGCAGATTGTGCCTCAAGATTTAAAGAAGGCTCCAAAAGGCTTTGTTACTGTCAAGTCAAAAACGCGAAATGAGAGGAACCTCGAATACAGACTCCAAGTTTATGTAGATGATTGTGTTGGCTGTTACAATTGTGTTGAGGTCTGTCCTACCAAAGAAAAGGCCCTGGAGATGATTCCCATTGAAGATGAGCGTAATGAAGAGGAAAGAGAAAATGTAGCCTTTTTTGAGTCTCTTCCTGATAATGTCTTAGATGGAGTTAAAAGGGAAACTGTCAAGGGCAGTCAATTTCTTGTGCCTTATCTGGAGTTCAGCGGCGCCTGTGCCGGTTGCGGTGAAACACCATATGTAAAATTGGCTACCCAGCTCTTTGGTGATCGCATGATTATTGCTAACGCTACAGGCTGTTCTTCTATCTGGGGAGGAACATTCCCGGTAGTGCCTTATACAAAGAATAAAGAGGGCAAGGGTCCAGCCTGGGCTAACTCTTTATTTGAAGACAATGCTGAATATGGCTTTGGTATGCGCTTAGCCGTGGATACCAACCGCCGTCAGCTGCTGGCCAGTATCGATAATCTTCTCAAGCTGGGAACAATACCTGAATTGACTAAGGCTCTCCAGAGAAGTAAAGAGCTCTGGACAGCAGTAGATGATGAGGCTAAAAAGGCGGCTGAGGCGGTCAAAAGGGCTCTGCCTGAGGCTCTACGCCAATCAACAATTAAGACTAAACCAATTATTCAAAAGATTATTGAGCTCCAGGATTACATTGTTGATAAAAGCATCTGGTGTATTGGTGGTGATGGCTGGGCTTATGATATTGGATATGGCGGTCTTGATCATGTCATTGCTTCTAACAGGAATGTAAATCTCTTGGTTTTAGATACAGAAGTCTATTCCAACACGGGGGGTCAGGCTTCTAAGGCTACCCCCACTGGCTCAGTGGCTAAATTTGCGGCTGCTGGTAAGAAAACCAAGAAAAAAGATCTGGGCCGCATGGCTATGGATTATGGCTACGTTTATGTGGCCGCTGTAGCCATGGGGGCCAATTACAATCAGTGTCTTAAAGCCTTCTTAGAAGCTGAAGCCTATGATGGACCTTCTTTAATTATTGCTTATTCGCCCTGCATTAACCATGGTATTGACATGAAAAAGACTCAAGCTGAGGAGAAACTGGCTGTGGATTCTGGCTACTGGATTCTCTACAGGTACAATCCACTTCTAGCCAAAGAAGGAAAAAATCCTCTGATCTTGGATTCCAAAGAACCGAAGCTGGAATATCAAACTTTCCTTAACAATGAGATTCGCTACCGGACTTTAGCCCAGCAGCATCCTCAAATTGCCCGTCAGCTGTTCAAACAAGCAGCCGAAGAAGCCAAACAGAGGTACGAGATGTATAAAAAATTAGCTTCCATGTAAATTTTACTGGTAGTTATAAAAATAGGCTTTTTCCTGAATTTTATTACTCAGAGTAATAAAAAGATAAAGAATATTTGCTTTAGTTATATAAAGTGTAGCTATCGAGATGTCCTTTATGGGGTAGGCAGATCATGAATTGCCGATTCTCTAAGCTTCCACATTGCTATCCTTAAACAAGCCTGTTTGATGAAGCCAGTACCACTTCAAAAACCACATTGTCACCTTTAGGGCAAATTTGACTCGAGAATGATCCAGGCTTTTGTGTTCAGAAAATGATTGAGCACTTCATTACTGAATACAGTAGATGAGGAGGAGGATTTGTTTCAGGGCTACGAAAAGACCGTCTATTTCTGCTTCTTCCTAGAGTGTAGTTATAGCACCCATAGGTTCTTCCCATGCATATGGAGAGAATGCCTTTTTCCAAACCCCCGCTGGCATCCGTCGTTCCAAAGGAAGGATTAGAAAGAAAATCATTAATAGAAATTCATATTATTATCTTCAGTATAGAAAATCGGGGAAGGTGGTGGATGAATATAT
>CAZEQD010000027.1:0-26694 GCA_964514305.1 uncultured Eubacteriales bacterium | reverse complement strand
AACTCCTTTCACAGTTTTTTTCAGGCATAAAAGCTTAAATTATTAAAAAAATCAAGAATTAGAGTGAATGTTCACTATTATGAATAATAATTGAATTTGCTGACAATGAGACTGCAATTTATTATATGCCTTCACTTGAGTATAGAATTTTAGATTATGTAATAATTCAGATGGGTACTTTTATAACAACAGGTAAAGAATTGAAAACTAAATTTGGTGTATTTAAGAATGATAAACTCGCCTTTTTTCTTATCAAGATAGATTTCTGAAATAAAAGGAAAGATAAAAAGGGAGGTATTTAAATGAAAGATTTTTTTGAAAGATTAATTTTAATAGGTCTGGGGCTTATGACTGTCACTAAAGAAAAAGTTGAGAAATTCGCAGATGAACTGGTAGAGAAAGGTAAAATAAAAAGAGAAGATGTGCCGCAACTTATCGAAAATATTTTACAGAGTGCAGAAAGAGGAAGAGAAAAAGTGCGAGAGGTTATTCAAGAAGAAATTAAAAACTCCTTAGACGTTTTAAATCTTCCTACCAAAAAAGAGATTAATGAGATAAAAAAGAAACTGGAAGAGATAGACAAAAAGATTGGTTCTGAGCTTAGATGAAAATACAAAGGGTAGGGAAGAGAATAAAAAACCTGAAAAGGGCCCAACAGATTTTTTCTGTTCTCTTAAAATATGGCTTTGATGATATAGTAAGCGCGCTTAGAAAAGATCTTGCCATAAAATTAGGTAAGGGATTAATTAGAAAAACGCCCTCTCTGAAAAGAGAGGAAAGGGTTAGAAAAGTTTTTGAAGAACTTGGGCCGACATTTATTAAATTGGGTCAGATTTTAAGTTTAAGGCCTGATATAGTTCCCCTTAAAATCGCGAATGAATTGAGGAAGCTTCAAGATGAGGTTCCTCCTTTCTCCTCTGAGGAGGCGGTAAAGATAGTTGAAGAGGAAATAGGAAAGAAAGTTAAAGAGATTTTTTCTTATTTTTCTATGGATCCTATGGCTGCTGCCTCTATTGCTCAGGTCCACCGGGCTAAAACCTTTTCTGAGGAAGAAGTGGTGGTAAAAATAAAAAGACCAGATATTGAAAAAATGATAGCCTTGGATCTGGATATTCTTTTTCATTTAGCAAAAATTGCCGAGCAGAGGATTACAGAAGTAAAATTATATAATCCAATTCAGATACTTGAGGAGTTTTCCTCAACCCTTCAAAAAGAGATTAATTTTTACAATGAGGGAAGAAACATTGATAGGTTTAGAAGAAATTTTGAGGCTGATAGTTCTGTCTACATTCCTAAAGTGTACTGGGAGCTTTCTGGAGAAAGAATCCTTACCATGGAGTTTATCGATGGTGTGAAATGCTCTGATCTTAAAAAGATAGAAGAAAAAGGACTGGATAGAAAGAAAATAGCTTATAATGGTGCCCAATTAATTCTAAAGCAGGCCTTCGACCACGGATTTTTCCACGCCGACCCTCATCCTGGAAATCTCTATGTTCTGGAAGGAAATGTTATTGCTCCTTTGGATTTTGGGATTGTTGGCAGACTGAGCGATGAAATGAGAGAAGAACTTGAAGATATTCTTTTAGCTGTAATTAAAAAAGATGTTAATAGGATCTTGAGGGTTTTTTATCAGATGGGAGTTATAAGGGATGAATTTGATTCACAAAGATTGAAAGCAGACACTTTTGAATTTCTTGATAGATATTATAGAGTTCCCCTAAATCAGTTGGATGTTCCTTCTATAATCAATGAAATGTTTGAGCTGGTAAGGAAGCATAAGATTAGGTTTCCTGCTGATTTTACCTTACTCTTGAAATCATTGGCCACGGTTGAAGGTGTAGGGAGGTTGCTGGACCCTGAGTTTAATATGATCGAAATTGCCCTTCCTTATGGCAGGAAAATTATTAAGAAAAGGAGAGGCATAGAAAGACAGGCTAAATTTCTGTCAGCTCTAATAGAAGATTATAGGCAGATGATAAGAAATTTTCCATCTGAGTTTGTCGATATACTTAAGAAAATAAAAAGGGGAGAAGCCAGAGTAAAATTAGAGCATAAGAATTTAGAAAAATTAATTTCATCTCTTGAAAGAACAGCAAAGTTTATTTCAATGGCTCTGATAATTGCTGCTTTGATGATAAGTTCATCCTTGCTTGTCCAGATAAAGAGTAAAATAATTTATCATTTTTTAGGGATTGGAGGATTTATAATAGCTTCAATATCTACCATATTTCTTTTATTTCTTGTTTTGAAAAGAAGTAAGAATAATTATTAGCATCTATTTTAATAAAAAAAGAAAGATTAACTAAGCTAACATAATTTTGATAGATTGTAACCAATCCCCAATAAGAATTGGGTTAGGATGACAACAAACACATTACTTCTTATGACTGCCAAAAATTTAGCCTTATCCTTGAAACTAAGGGTCCCTATTATGGCCTTTATGGCAAGGGGGAAGGATAATAGTGCTAATAACTGAGCAGGGAGAAAACCGCTGCCGCCGCTGAAAGGAGTTTTTTTATTCTCAGATCTATTCCAGTGAAAAATAAAAAGAACAGCGATTGGATATTATTTTTTCTTATTAAGGGGTAGCCTCCTGGGAGTCTTGACTGCCTTAAAGGCTTTTTTGGATTTCCATCGGTCGAAATCAAGCCAGTAAAATATCTTCAGCCTGCTTATTTAATTTGAAGTTTTTAGATTTACTTTGAGCTGACAGCAGCCATTTGCATTTATAGACTCAGCGTGGTATTTTACTGAAAACTCAAATAGAGTGGCCAGAAACGTGAAAAGGAATTCAGCCTTTAAAAAGGGAAGTCCTTCTTCAATGCATAAATCTCCTATGAAACTGAGCCGAGAGCTCAGCCTTTTTTCAGTAACCATGATAGGTGTGGGGGCTATGATCGGGGCTGGCATTTTTGTTCTGACGGGGATTGCGGCTGGTGTGGCCGGGCCGGCTATTATTGTGGCCTTCCTCCTCAATGGAGTGGTGGCTCTTTTTACTGCTTCTGCCTATGCGGAGCTGGGTGGTTCGATTCCAGAAGCGGGCGGAGGCTATCTATGGGTTAAAGAAAGTCTTCCCCAGCCTTCAGGTTTTCTCTCAGGCTGGATGAGCTGGATGGCTCATTCGGTGGCCTGTTCCCTCTATGCTGTCGGCTTTGGTGCCTATTTTGGTGAAGTACTCATGGAATTTGGCGCTCACAGTTACATCCCGCCTGAAGCTCTGAAGAAAATACTAGCAGTTGTTATTGTAGTCATTTTTTCGGCTATCAATTATCACGGGGCTAAAGAGACAGGCAAGGCTGGCAATGTGGTTACTGTTCTCAAGATTTTAATTCTTTTCCTGTTTGTTCTGATGGGTGCTAAAATTATTTTTTCAGACCCAAGCAGATTAACTCATTTCACACCATTTTTTGCTAAGGGTTTTTTTGGTATCTTGACCGCTATGGGACTGACCTATATCGCTTTTGAAGGCTACGAGATTATTGCCCAAAGTGGGGAAGAAGTTAAGGATCCTGTCAAAAACATTCCTAAAGCAATCTTTATTTCCCTGCTCATTGTAGTCCCTATTTATATTTTAGTGGCATTTATTGCTCTTGGTGTTGTCAACCCTGGGACAATGACGCCGTGGGCTTTTCTGGCCGCCAAAAAAGAAATAGCTATGGTAGAAGCAGCCCGAAATATAAGTGTCTGGGGCGGAGTTGTCCTCCTTTTGGGTGGGCTGCTATCAACTATTTCTGCTCTTAATGCTACTATCTACAGTTCTTCCAGGGTCTCCTTTGCCATGGGCAGAGACCATAATCTGCCCCCTGTCTTTGCTCAAATTCATGCCCGCTTTAGAACTCCCAGCGGGGCCCTGCTGGTCTCTTCTGCCCTTATTATCCTTATGATCATTCTCTTACCCATAGAAGACATAGCTTCTAGTGCTGATATTATGTTTCTTTTCCTTTTTATTTTTGTCAATGTGGCCCTGATTCATATCCGCCACCAAAGGCCGCATCATCTTAAAGGCTACAAATCGCCTCTTTTCCCCCTGTTTCCTTTGCTGGGTATTATCACTCAGAGTGTTCTAGTCGTTATTATGTTTTCTTATAGTCCCAAGTCATTCTTTATTAGCCTCCTCTGGATAGGAGCCGGCATTTCTATATACTACGGCTATGCCAAACAGAGTGAGAAAGCTGAGATAGGACCAAAAGTCATTATCGAAGAGAAAGAACTGGCCCACAAGGATTTTAGAATAGTCCTGGGAATCGAAAAGAAGAGTGAAATTGTGCCTCTTATGAACTTGGCCTTAGCATTGGCCAAGGAAAAAGACGGTGAGATTTTTGTGACCCATGTCATATCCCTGCCGCCCCAAACGCCTTTAAGTGTTTCCAAACGCTTTATTGAAGAGAGGAGAGGCATTTTAAAGGAGGCAGATGAAATTGGTGAAAAGAGCCAGATTCCGGTCAGCTTTAATATAAGGGCTTCACATATTATTTATCATGGTCTGTTGGATAGTGTTATCGAGAATAAAAGCCATGCTCTTCTTCTGGGCAGCGGCCAGGTTAAAGCCAGGGGTAAGCTTTTAGGCAGCGTCTTGGATCCCTTGATTCAGGAGGCCCCCTGTGATGTAGGCATTATGAAAATAAAAAAAGATGGGCAATTTAAAAGAATACTTATTCCTACTGCTGGTGGTCCCAATGCCAAGCTGGCTTTTGAATGGGGAACCTGGCTAGCCAGACAGAATAAGGGAAAAGTTACTCTCCTTTCAGTAGTTGAGGATAAAAAAGGTAAGAGGAGAGCGAAAGGATGCTTGTTGGACACAAGAAAAGGAGTCTCTTTTGAGCCAGCCGTGGTAGTAGAGAAGGTTGTGTTCGGTAGGGATGTGCTGGAGACAATCCTGGAAGAGGCCAAGAGTTATGATATGATTTTGATTGGAGCCAGTAAAGCCGGAATCTGGAGAAGAGTCCGCTTTGGGACTATTCCAGAGAGACTGACCAGGTCATCACCGATTTCCGTTCTAGTGGTGCGCAAATACGAGGGAGTTATCCGTTCCTGGCTGAGAAGGTTCTTGGCGGGATAATCAACCTAAGGCCAAGGTGACAAGGCTGCCTGTTTTTTCAACCTTTTCCTGGGGGGAACATTCCTAGCGTAAAAAGAGATGAAGCAAGATGGTTATTTTTAATAAAACTCTGGCTGCTGATATATCGATTTTTGTCTAGGGATGCAAGCCAAAGATAATTCTCTCTATATATTTGAAAAAAGACAGAAAGAATAATATTCTAGTAAGAGAATTGAGGTAAAGGCTGTAGATAGTATAAGTAATATGAATGGATTTGGGAATTTCTTCCCAAAAAAAAGAGGACAAAAAGGTGTAGAAAAGCCTTAAAAAGCGAGGGAATCAGAGTCAGCCAAATATTTGGCTATTTTTACTTTAAAAGTAAATGCAGAAATTAGGTAAACTAAGCACCCTCCTCAAAACCGGCCGACGTTTTTTCCACCAAGAACTCCAACAACTAAGAAAAACAGAGCACACCTTTATGGTCTTGGTCGCTGTTATTATCGGTATTTTGGGAGGATTTGGGGCTATCTTGTTTCGCTTTGCCATTCGCTTTTTTCAGGGAGCTTTTTTTGGAACTTGGCACTATACTCTGGATTATGCTCTCCATCTCCCCTGGTATGTTAAACTTATTGTTCCGGCGGCAGGCGGTTTGATTGTCGGACCGATTGTCTTCTATTTTGCCCGGGAGGCCAGAGGACATGGGGTGCCAGAAGTAATGGAGTCTATCGTCCTCAGGGGTGGAGCTATCCGTCCCCGAGTAGTCATCGCCAAGATTGCAGCCTCGGCTGTTTGTATCGGTTCTGGTGGATCAGTTGGTAGGGAGGGGCCTATTGTCCAGATAGGCTCGTCTATTGGCTCAACCCTTGGCCAACTTCTCAAGGTTAGTGGTTCACGCTTGCGAACATTAGTGGCCTGTGGAACCGCGGCTGGGATTGCTGGTACCTTTAACGCCCCTATTGCTGGGGCTCTTTTTGCCATGGAAATCATCCTCAGTGATTTTGGAATTTCTCAATTCAGTCCTGTCGTAATTTCATCAGTGGCTGCTACTGTCATTTCTCGACATTTTTTAGGAGATTTTCCTGCTTTTATCATCCCCCGCTATGAATTAGTCAGCGTTTTTGAATTAATTCCTTATATTATTCTGGGAATACTGGCCGCTTTTGTGGCGTTAGCCTTTATTAATTTGTTGTACAAAACTGAAGATTTATTTAACAGCCTGAGTATCCCTAGCTTTCTTAAGCCTGTGATGGGGGGCTTGATGATCGGGGCTGTAGCTATTTATTTCCCCCACATTTTTGGTGTCGGTTATGAGACTATAGATCTAGCTCTGGAGAGTAAAATAGCCTGGTATTTACTGCTTCTGCTTATTGGCTTAAAACTTATCGCCACCTCCATTACTATCGGCTCTGGCGGTTCAGGGGGGATCTTTGCCCCTTCTTTATTCTTGGGGGCAAGTTTGGGTGGATTGGTAGGAACGATCATCCATAGTCTTGTGCCGGCTCATACAGCTTCTTCTGGTGCCTATGCCTTGGTAGGTATGGGGGCGGTGGCGGCCGGAGCTATGCATGCCCCGATTACTGCCATTTTGATTATCTTTGAACTGACAGATGACTACCGCATCATTCTGCCGTTGATGATAGCCTGCATCATCAGTGTCCTAATCACTACGCGCTTGAAAAAAGATTCGATTTATACACTCAAGCTTTCCCGCCGAGGTATTGATCTCTTTCGGGGCCAAGAGATCAATGTATTGCGTTCGCTAAAAGTTTCCAAAGTGATGAAAACTGATTATGAAACAGTCAAGGCGGATACTCCTTTTCGCCAATTAATGGATTTAACCATAACTAGCCCCCATTCCAATTTCTTTGTCATCGATAAAAATAATTATTTGTCAGGGATAATATCAATCCATGATGTGCGAAAAATCCTTAATCGATCAGAAGACCTGGAGCCCATTTTAGTGGCTTTTGACCTTCTGTCCCCTCTCAGCTATTATTTCACTCCGGATGATACCCTTGATGTAGTCATGAAAGCCTTTGGTGAAATAAATATTGATGAATTGCCGATTGTTAACAGTGAGTCGAAAAAGCAGTTAATCGGCACTATTTCTAGAAATGATATGATCGAAGCCTATAATAAAGAAGTTTTAAAGCGGGACATGGTAACTACTGTCTCCAGCTACATAAGCTCACTCCAGAAATTTAAAAAAGTAGAGATGATGGATGGACAGATTCTTTGTGAAATTGAAGTTCCGGGAGAATTTGTGAATAAAACTCTCCAAGAGTTGGATCTGCGGAAACGTTTCTCTATCGAAGTTGTCCTCATTAGACAGAGCTATCATCCGAAGAAGAAAGAAAAACAGAATCTTATTGCTCCCAAACCAGACTATCGTTTTAAACTGGGTGATACGATTTTAATCATGTGTCCTAAGGAGAGCTTGAAAAACCTGGGATTTATTAAGGGGCAGGCAGAACTCTAGAGAGAAAATTAGATTTTCTATCATATTCTAATATTCTTAAGTAACATTCTAAAAGATTCTAAAATATTCTAAAGGGTCAGACCGATTTATCCTATTAATAAAAAAGAAGATAGCCTTAAATTTGATTTAATTATGGTGCTTAGAGCGCGTTTTTTGAGGTTAAATAAGGTTTGTAAGGAGCTTTAGCCTCATGGAGAATATGTGAATCTCCTCTCCTTTCTATTTTTCGGGCCCTTGACTTTTCTCCACTCTCTTTCCTTATTTTTTCTAGAAAAGAACAGCTTCCCACAGCAACGCTTTCTGTCCATTTCTTATCTCTCTCAAGATAGAGATTTGTTTTAATCGCGTTTTCAACTACCCATTGTCTGTAATCAATTAGGTCTTACGATCTTTGGCGAATTTAAGTAGGAATTCTTTTTTATGGCAACGGTGAGTGATATGCCAGATGAGTCCTGACTGAAAATATCTTCTTGCTCTTGGCATTTTTTTTGCTATTTAGAAAGACGATTTTGGCCCTAAAAAAGCTCATTTAAGGATAGAAATTGATATATTATGGTGAGTTTCTGTTGTTAAATCAATAATTTAAGTCGGTCTGACCCTATTTAAGTATTTAAGTATTTATTTAAGCTTATTTAAGCTATTTAAAAAAATATCAAAATAAGGCATTCTTCACAAATGCAAAAATAGAGGTGAGAAATAATTCTCCAGAAAGGCAAGGTTTAATTTTCCAGAATTTGATAAATATAGATTTTAGCCCCGCGATTTTTATCTATAAGATAGAGTTTATTTTTTTTAAGGCGGATACCATCGACAAAGTGATTAAGTTGAATTTTGCCTAACAGAATGCCTTCATGAGAATAGATTTCCAGTTGGTACATATCTGTCGTTTGAAGATCCGTATTGCCCTTCAGGGAAAAAGACAGGGTTTTTTCTCCACTCTCACTAATCATGGCTCTAACTGCAGTATCTACACGTTCTTTTTGTCTTATTTGTCTTTTAAGGCCTACGACCCATATTCTTCCCTTCCCATCAACTGCAATGCCGTTAGAGCAGCGGTTCATTTGCGGCATTTGAATTAGGCGGTTCCCTCCCTTGGCTTCCATTTTTCCTTTGTTCTTTGGAGGATCGGTGCTATAAGGTAATTTTCGATCAGCTCTCCACAGGAGTTTCCCTTCGGGTGAGTATTGTTCGATGCGATTCTGATGGTGGAAAGCAAGGTAGACATTACCCTCGAGGTCGACATCGAAATTGAAGCTGTTGCCTACCTTATTTAGAAGAATATTTTTATAATCAAAGGCATCTCCAAATCTTTTTAAAACATCGCCTTCAAGGTTAATTATTTTGATTAGCTTGGGGAGTTTATTCTCTTCTTCCCAACTACCGGGCATAAAACTGATGGTGCTGCCGCCGCTGGACATGGCGAGAACGCCCTTTTTTAAGAGTCTAATAGGACCCATAGGCTCTTTGATAAGTCGTATAGTTTTAAATTCTTTACCATCGGGCTTTAGAATTTGAATCCTTTGATTATTAGGATCGGAGATATATAAGAATCCGTCAGGATCAACATCGACAGATGTTGGGAAATAAAATTCGCCAGGCCCTTGGCCTTTATGGCCAATGGAAGCCATAAACTGGCCCTGGGCATTGAATTTTTGGAGGCGGTGATTGCCAGTATCGAGGATATAAATATTACTTTCATTATCGATGGCCACGTCAGAAGGAAGATAAAAGGCCAGGTTTTCTTCCTCGGCCTCAATATCTCCAATAGTTTGAACAAGCTTCACTGAGACTTGGCTCTTTTTCTCCCACTGACCCTTTTGACCGTTGTGAATTATTTGTACTCCGTTGATTTCTTCTACTTTCTGAGCCAGTAGGCTCGGATTAAGAAAAAGCAGGAAGAAGGCTGCTGCCAATAGCAAGCTTGAAATTTTTCTCATTTTAGTACCTCCTTTGTTATATTGAACTTAATTCCAAGGAAAAGAGTTGCCTTGGGTGTTGCCCCTGAGATCATTAAGTTGAAATTATAAGGAAATTATATTATTTGTGCAAAGCTGCTTTCCATTTGTTTCAACCATTTTACCGTTTGACATGATTGACCTTACTGTGATTTATTGGATTGAGAATATTTTTTTAGGATATAGAACATGAGCCAAAAATTACAAAAGTTATTAATCTTAATGTTTTTAATTGGTGTCCTTTGTTTAAATCCTTGTCTTTCCCAAGATGAAATTCCTGATCTAAGTCGAGTTAAAATCATAACCACTCATGTGGCCGGTCCAATCTATATGCTGGAAGCAACAGGCGATGTAGCTGGAAATATAGCCGTTTCAGTCGGTCCAGATGGCATTTTAATGGTTGATACTCAATTTGCCCCTTTGGGGGAATTAATAATAGCCGAGTTAAGAAAAATTTGCCAAGGAGAGGTCAAGTATGTGATTAATACTCACTATCATGAGGATCATACTCATGGTAATCTTTTTTTTGGTAAATCTGCTTTGATTATTGCCCATGAAAATGCCAGGAAGCGTCTTTTGAATTTGCCTAGGTATGCCCAGCCAACCATAACCTTTGCCCAACAACTATCGCTTTATTTCAACGGCGAAGAGGTAAAAATCATCCATAATCCACCCGGCCATACGGACAATGATGTAGTTGTCTTCTTTACCAAGTCCAATGTTGTCCATTTGGGTGACCTCTGGAATTCTGGCAACTGGAGTTTTCCTACAGTGGACCTTGAAGGTGGGGGTAGTGTGTTGGGTATGCTCCAAAATATTGAAAATCTTATCCGAACGATTCCTGAAGGAGCTAAAATAATTCCCGGTCACTATGAACTTTCTAACCTTAAAGGTCTAAAATCTACAAGAGATATGCTGGTGGAGACTATTGGCTTGGTCAAGAGAAAAAAATCTGCTGGTCTGAGCCTTGAGCAAATAAAGAAAGAAGGCCTACCTTCTAAATATAAGGACTGGGGCAGAGGCTACACCAAGGCGGAAACATGGATTGAAAACATATATTACGGGCTGGAAAAGCTAAAATCATTAGATAAAAATTAAAGGAGGAGTCATCTCCATGAAAATAAAAACAGTTGCTCTTATTGGGATTTTAATAGGAATTTTTGCTTTGTTGCTAACCTGCAGTCAGCCAAGAACTGAAGATGGCCAACAGTCCTCTATTGCTGGAGAAAAGCCGGAGAGAGTAATTGAGGTTCAGCCAAAAGCCAGGAGAGTTTATAAGAACAAGAAGGAATATTGGGAGGCGGAGTTTGATGAAGGGCATATCATGGTTTTGATACCAGCCGGCGAATTTACTATGGGTTCGAATGAAGGCTTGGCCGATGAGAGGCCTGTCCATAAAGTTTATCTTGACGATTATTGGTTGGCTAAGTATCCAGTCACCGTGGCCCAGTTTCGAAGATTTGTTAATGAAACTGGCTATGTAACCGATGCCGAAAAAGGTCTGGGTTCTTGGCAGTTCTGGAAGGGGGAGTGGGTGGTCAGATTAGATGGTAACTGGAAAAATCCATATTTTAAGCAGGGGGACAATCACCCTGTAGTAAGTGTTAGCTGGAATGATGCAGTGGCTTATTGCCAGTGGCTGTCGGAAAAGACAGGCCTTGATTTCAAATTGCCCACCGAAGCTCAATGGGAAAAGGCCGCTCGTGGCCTAGACCAACGCCGATACCCTTGGGGAAATGAAAGACCAGATGGGACTAAGGCTAATTACGCTGATATCAGTTTTTGGAAGAAATACGGAGATGTCAGGCAGCCAGATAAAAGCATTGATGATGGTTACACGGAAACTTCACCTGTGGGAAGCTACCCAGCTGTGGCTTCTCCTTACGGTCTGCTGGATATGGCTGGTAATGTCTGGGAGTGGTGTTATGATGTCTATGATCCCTACTATTATGCCGTTTGTCCTTATAAAAATCCTTTAGGCCCACCAGACAGGGAGAGACCGGATCAGCCACGGGTTAATCGTGGGGGTGGCAGTTGGACTGACAGATCAGGTTTTATCACTCCTGAAGGAGGCCATAATTTGCGCTCAGCGGCTCGTACTGGCGACGAACAAAACAGCAGTGATGATCACATGGGCTTTCGGATCTGTTTGGATTATACAAAGCGGTGATCATAGGTGATCATAATTAATAATATCATAGTAGAAATATATACCTGTAATGAAAAAGCAAGGTGAATTTAATTAGTTCCGTCGATGTTAGACTTCTAATAAGGAAAGTTATAAACCCAAAAAAAATTTTTCTTGAGATCTTCCTTGAGGAGAGTAAAATAGCTTTTATCTAGAGTGAACTGTCTACATTATTTAATATCTTGTATAGTGTTAATTTTAGCCCCAATGGGGAATCTTAATCTCAAATAAGGAGGGAGAGAGTGAATTCTCATTCAAATTCCATCAAGAGAGTCGCAGTCTTTTTAGGTTTAATGGGGATGCTGTTTTTCTGCCTTAATTGGAGTCAATTTTCTTATGCTCAAGAGATAACCCCTGACCTTTATAAAGTGCTTCGCTATCGCCATATCGGTCCTCCCGGCAACAGGACAGCGGCCGTTTGCGGGGAGCCTGGTAATCCCCTGGTCTATTATGTTGGTGCTTCTTCTGGAGGAATCTGGAAGTCAACTGATGGGGGCACTACCTGGTTTCCTATTTTTGATAAGCAGCCGGCTCAATCAATCGGAGCCCTGGCTGTTGCTCCTTCGGATCCTAATATCATCTGGGCTGGAACTGGCGAGGCCTTTGTCCGCAGCAATATCTCCATCGGCAATGGTGTTTATAAATCCACTGATGGAGGTAAGACCTGGCAGCATATGGGCTTAGACAAGACAGGCCGCATCGGTCGGGTGGTCATTGATCCCCGGGATCCTAATATTGTCTTTGTAGCGGCCATGGGGCACTGCTATGGTCCCCAGAAAGAGAGAGGCGTTTTCAGAACTAAAGATGGAGGAAAAACATGGAAACAGGTGTTGTTTGTTGACGAGAATACAGGATGTTTTGAGATCGCTATGGACCCTAATAACCCAAGAATTCTGTTTGCCGGCATGTGGGCGCTGGTTATTCATACCTGGGGCAGATTCAGCGGTGGGCCTAACGGCGGTATCTGGAAATCAACCGATGGAGGTGATACCTGGAAACATCTGACAGGACACGGCCTTCCAGATCCACCGCTGGGCAAGATAGGTCTGGCCATTGCTCCCAGCAACTCTCAGGTGGTTTACGCCCTAATTGAAACCGGCCATCCCAATCGAGGTGTCCTCTGGCGTTCAGATGACGGCGGCGAAAACTGGAAACTGGTCAGCTATAACCGCCTTTTAAACGAAAGACCCCATTATGCTTCACGAATAATGGTTAATCCAGCTGATGAAAATGAGGTCTACTTTGCGGCTAACAGTCAGAGTCGAACTCTGGACGGTGGCTATACTACTGAAACTGTACCCTGGAGCGGTGATTGTCATGATATGTGGGCTGATCCCAAAAATCCGGACAGGATGATGATCTCCAATGATGGAGGGGTAATTATAACTCTTAACCGGGGTAAAACTTGGCAGAGGGTAACCCTGCCCATAGCTCAGATGTATCACGTCTATGTCGATAATCAGGTGCCTTATTATGTTTATGGCGGCCGTCAGGATGGGCCAGCTTATAGAGGACCAAGTACAGGCTCACCTGAAGGTTTTGGCCGCACCCGCAACCTCTGGGAGACAACCGCTGGAGGAGAATGTGGCTATATCGTTCCCGATCCAGTTGATTCTAATATTGTCTGGGGAGGAAGCTATAATGCTCAACTGGAAAGAGCGAACTATAAAACAGGACACATCCGAACCGCCCATGTCTGGCCAGAATCCATCTATGGCTCTCATGCTGCCGCAGTCAAATACCGTTTTAACTGGACTTTCCCTATCCATATTTCCCCTCATGATCATAATAAGGTCTATGTTGGCAGCCAATATATCCACATGACCACTGATGGCGGACGCAGCTGGACTATTATCAGCCCGGACCTGACCACCAATGATAAAAGCAAGCTGGGGCCTTCAGGCGGTTTAACCCGGGATAACCTGGCTGTTGAGTATGGCTGTGTGGTCTTTGCCATTGCTGAGTCACCCCTGGAAGAAGGCTGTATCTGGGCCGGGACAAATGATGGTTTAGTTCAAATCACCAGAGATGGAGGTAAAACATGGACCAATGTTACCAAAAATATTCCTAATCTGCCTCCCTGGGGAACAGTCAGCAATATCGAGCCTTCCCGTTATGAGGCTGGAACAGCTTATATTACTGTTGATTTTCATCAGATGAATAATCGAGACCCTTATGTCTACAAGACTACTGATTATGGTCAAACCTGGAAATCTCTCAGCGCTGATATTCCTAAGAGTGTTTTCAGTTACTGCCATTGGATTCATGAGGACCCGGTAAGAAAAGGGCTTCTTTATCTGGGGACAGAAAATGCTATTTATGTCTCCTTCAATGATGGTCAAAACTGGCTGCCTCTTCAGAACAATCTGCCTCATGCCCCTGTGTCTCACATGGTTGTCCAGGAAGAGTTTGATGATCTAGTGGTAGCCACTTACGGGCGGGGTTTCTGGATTATGAATGATATCAGTCCGCTGCAGCAGCTTACTCCAGAGGTGTTGAAGTCTGATGTTTACCTCTTTAAACCGCATCATTCCTACCGCCTCCATAGTATTGTTGGTGGTCCCACAGTTTTCCCCCGTGCTTATATCAATTATTATTTAAAAAAAGAAGCAAAGGGTCCGGTGACAATAACTATCCTTGATGGTCAAGGACAAGTAGTCAACACCCTTAAGGGGACAAACCATCACGGAATCAATCGGGTGAGCTGGAATTTAAGATACCCAGGAGCAAGACCGACAAAACTGAGGACCAAGCCACCTGGCAATCCTCATGTGGTCGAGGAGAAAAGATTTGTCAAGACCTGGATTCGAGAAGGCTGGTACCCTCTCCTAAGTTGGGGTAGCTTTGGTGGCTTCAGAGGCTTTTTGGTTGCTCCAGGCACTTATACAGTTAAACTCAGGGTTGATGGTCAAGAATTCAGCCAATCGTTGCTTATTAAGAAAGATCCTCATTCTGAAGGATCAGTTGAAGATATAAAAAAACAGATTCGATTACAGATGGCCATTCGCCAGGACTTGAACACAGTCTCGGATATGATCATCCAGATTGAATGGATGAGAAGGCAGTGTTATGACCTCAAAGATGTACTGAAGGCAGGTCAGAGAGAAAAGGATGTCCTGGAGGCCATCGATGATTTCGATAAAAAGCTCTGCTCTATCGAGAATGAACTCTTTCAGCCTATTATTGCCGAAGGAGATACCAAATCTTTCCGCTATCCCCAAAAGCTCTATTTCAAACTGTCTGTGCTGGCTGAAGATGTAGCCAAAGATGTCGATTTGGCCCCTAACAAGCAACAGGGTGAGGTCTACGCTGTCCTCAACAAACGGTTGGCTGTTCAGAAGGAACGTTATCAGAAATTATTGGCCGAAGATCTGCCCGCTTTCAACAGTTTTCTTCAAGAAAAGAGGCTAGCCGGGATTGTTGTTCCCGAAATTAAATGAAAGAGCTCCTCTGGCAGAGGAAGGCTACTATGTTCAAAAGGATGAGGTTGTTGGCTACGTTACTGATTTTTTTGGCCATAAGCTTGAGGAGGTCAGAGCTCCTTATGATGGGATAATCCTTTATATTATCTCCACTCCTCCTATCAACGAGGGAGAGCCATTGGTCTCTGTTGGTGGCTTTGAGTAATGGCCGCTAAAAACAATAATTCAAGGCTGTAGGCTCCTTGAGAGGCTTTAAGATCGCTGGCGGCTTCCTTATCCAGCACTAACTCTACTTTTTTTGCCAGTGTTTAGTTGCCGGTGCCGCTCCTGTTCTGATACCAGCAGTAAAATTGCAATATTAGTCGAAGGTTGCATTTGCCAGCAATATTAGAGAAGATTATAGGAGGTTATTTTAAAGGAGAGCCAAATGGAGGTAATCATTGCGTCAGATCATGCAGGCTTTCGTTTAAAGGAGAGAATAAAAAAATATTTGGCTAGAAAAGAGATAGAATATAAAGACTTTGGTACTCATTCTTTAAAATCAGTTGATTACCTTGATTATTCCTTGAAAGTAGCTTAAGAAGTGACCAAGGATAAAGACAAGCGAGGGATTCTAATCTGCGGCACCGCTTTAGCCCAAGAAAAAATAAAAGAGTATTTATTAAAAATTTAAATCTGAAAATGAAAGAAAGAGCAAGATGAATTCCTTTAAGACATTAAAAAGATATGATCAATCTATTTGGTTGGATTATGGGCGTCGCAGCTTAATTACTGAAGGTGAGCTTGAGCGCTTAATTAAAGAAGAAGGAGTTAGGGGTTTAATTGGCAATTTAAGTGTTTTTCAAAAAGTAATCGCCGGCAGTAGTGACTATGACGACAGTTTAAAGGAAGCTATTGGCCTTGAGCCTCAAATAGAAACTCAAAGGCTTTATGAAGAATTGATAGTTCCAGATATGCAGATGGCCGCTGATATTCTGCGAGGAGTTTATGAAGAGAGTAAAGGAAGGGAAGGATTTGTTTCTTTAGAAATAAATCCTAATCTAGCTCCACTTACTGAAGGCATTCTTGAGGAAGCGCGCTATCTATGGCGCAGAGTTGACCGACCTAACTTTATGGTTAAAGTTCCAGCTACACCTCAAGGAATCCCGATTATTGAGAATCTGGTGGCAGAGGGTATTAATGTCAACGCCACTTTAATTCTTTCTTTATCTAATTATCAAGCGGTGGCTCAAGCCTACCTAAAGGGATTGGAACGTTGTCAGCACCCTCAAAGAGTTTTTTCAGTGGCTTCTTTTTTTGTCCGACGGGTAGATAAAGCTGTGGACAAGATTTTAAGAGAGACAGGAGAACCCGTATCTGGCCACCTTCAGGGCAAGATAGCAGTGGCCGAAGCTAAGATGATTTACCAGCACTTCAAGAAAGTTTTTAAGGGACAGCAATGGCAGCTATTGAAGAAGAAAGGAGCCCGGGTACAGCCACTCTTATGGGCTGAGGCCGGCCCTAAAAATCCCTGCTATTTTGAAGTTCTGTATGCAGAGGAACTGATGGGGCCGGGGACAATTGTCAGCCTTACTCCAGCCAGTCTTAATGCTTTTAGCCGTTCCAGCTCCCGTCGGCCAACTATTGAAGAAGGATTAAAAGAGGCCGAATCTCTTCTCAGTCAGCTGGCATCTTTAGGTATTAATTTAGATTCTGTGGCTGAGAAACTTCAGTCTGAAAGTTTAGTTTTATTGGCTGAGTCTTTTAATTCTTTGCTGGCCACTCTGAAGGAAAAGGGAGAGAAAATAGTTGGAGGTCAGAGAGATAAGCAGATTTTCTTCCTTGATAAATACCATAATGAGGTTGATAAAAGATTAAGAAGCTGGCAACAGGGGCACTATTTACGCCGGTTGTGGTCTCGAGATCCTAGCCTCTGGTTCTCTGAGCCTCGGCCTGAAATTACCGATCGTTTAGGCTGGTTAGAACTACCTGAGTGTATGTTTGATAAATTAGAAGAAATCAGTTCTTTTGCCTCTCGAATTAAAGATGAAGGTATATCTCAGGTTGTTCTTTTGGGTATGGGCGGGTCAAGCCTGGCTCCGGATGTCTGGCAGCGAACTTTCGGCCAGGCTCCTGGCTATCCTGAACTTATTGTCCTCGATAGCACTCATCCTCAAGCAGTGGCTGCTGTTGAGGAGAAGTTAGATTTAAATCATACTCTTTTTCTTGTATCCAGTAAATCAGGGACCACTTTAGAAACTCTATCTCTGTTTAAATATTTTTGGGACAAGATGAACAAGAGAGTAACTTCTAAGGCCGGCCATCACTTTGTGTCTATTACAGATCCCGGGTCTCCATTAATGAAAGTGGCCGAAGAGAGGAATTTTCGTCGTGTTTTTCAGGCCAAACCTGATGTTGGAGGTCGCTATTCTGCTTTTACTGATTTTGGACTTGTCCCGGCAGCCTTAATCGGCCTTGACATCTATCGGCTGCTTGACAGAGCCAGGGTAGCCGCAGAGAATTGTTCTTTTTGTGTGGCTGCGGATAAAGCTCCAGGCTTAATCTTAGGAGCTGCTCTAGGACAACTGTCACCAATCCGAGATAAGATTACTGTTTTAGCCTCGCCTTCATTAGAAAGCTTTCCTGATTGGCTTGAGCAGCTCATAGCCGAAAGCACTGGCAAAGAAGGAAAGGGTTTAGTCCCAGTGGTCAATGAGCCTTTAGCCTCGCTAGAGGACTACGGGCAAGACCGTTTTTTTGTTTTTCTCCTCCTGGAAGGAGAGCATAATCAACAATTTGAGCGTTTTTTAACAGCTCTTAGAAAAACTGGCCACCCCGTAGTTAAACATACTCTTAACGAAAAATTTGATATTGGCCGGGAAATCTTCTGGTGGGAAGTGGCCGTGGCTTCAGTTGGTTCCATCCTGGGCATTCATCCCTTTAATCAACCAGATGTCCAGCTGGCCAAAGATTTTGCCCGAAAGGCGATGAAAAAAGCGGTCGAAAAAAGCAGACTAAGACAGGTTGAAGAGGAAACCTTAGCTATTGATAGGATAGAAAAGACGGCCGAGGCTCTAAAAAGATGGTTAAGCCAAGCCCGGAGCAATGATTATTTTGTTCTCCAAGCTTACCTTCCACCTAAGAGGAGGATAACTAAATATCTTCAGAATATTAGGCTTAAACTTCTGAAGCGGACACATTTGGCCACTACTATGGGCTATGGCCCTCGTTTTCTCCACTCTACAGGCCAGCTTCACAAAGGCGGAGCCAATACTGGCTTATTTTTACAAATTATTGATGAACCTGCCTTTGATCTAGCTGTGCCTGAAACTGATTATAGCTTTGGCCGTTTGATAAAAGCCCAGGCTTGGGGCGACTATTTGGCTTTAAAGCAGAAAAAACGCCGTGTTTTAAGGCTAAACTTAAAAAATGATATTAATAAAGGATTGGCCATTTTAGAAGATTTGATTGACCATCTTGACTAAAAGAAGGAACTGCCCATATTTTAGAGAACAAGAAACTCTTCTTTCTTAATCTGGTTTTCGGGAAGGCCTAAATCTTTAAGAAGCTCTTGCAGGGTAGCCACCATCCCTGAAGGATTGCAGATGAAAATATTCAGCTTTAAACCACCGAAATATCTCAGTCGGCTTTCTTCCCTGTGTTTTCTTTTGAATTTCAAAATTATCAACAATGACAACTTTTTTGGCTATAATTATAAGTAAATTGTTTATACTTATAACCGAAACTCAATCTATAAGGAGAAATAGATGAAAAAGATAGGAGTAATTTTAGTGATCTTGGCTATAACTTGTCTTATGGCCTTGGCAGATGAACAACAAATTATTAATAAAGCCAATCAATATATGAAGGCTAAGAATTATCAAGCTGCCTACCAGACCATAGAAGATGGAATAAAGGAAATTGGCGAAACACACCGCCTCCTGGGCTGGAAATACAACTTTCTTTTTAAAAGCAAACAGTATGACCAGGCTCTTCAAACAGCTCTTCGCAAAGAGGAAATTGCTGAGAAAAAATCTCCTTGGGACTGCGTTGATATTTTTGTCTGTTATCTCAAAAAGGAAGATTATCAAAAGGCCCTGGATTGGCTAGATAAAGGGGCTAATAGGGGTTTCATCCGTTACAACAGCCCAGCCTTGAGGGGCTTTCAAGCGGTTGCTGATAGCGCGAGATACCAGAACATAATCAAAAAAATAAAAGATAGAATCGGTCTCGACCAACCAGCCAAAGATTTTACAGTTGAATTGCTGTCAGGAAAAAAATTTACTTTATCTCATCAAAAAGGGAAGGTAGTTCTCATTGATTTTTGGGCTTCCTGGTGGGCTCCTTGTCGGGCCGAAGTGCCCAATCTTAAGAAGTACTATGCCGAATTTAAAGACAAGGGCTTGGAAATTATAGGCATCAGCCTTGATTTTAAAAAAGAGAAACTTGAAGAGTACCTCAGTCAAGAAGATCTGAAGTGGAAAGTATCTTTTTCTGGCCAAGGATGGAAGGATGAAACGGCCAGGCTCTACAGTGTCCATTCTATCCCTGCAACGTGGCTGGTGGACAAGAAAGGCATTCTCCGTGAGTTTGGATTGAGAGGGGAAAGATTAAGGCAGGCCATTGCTAATCTTTTGGCTGAAGAAAATTAATGTTGTCACTTTGCAACCAATTATCTTTTAAATCTGGGAAATAACTATATCGAAGGATTCCCCCTGATTAAATGGACCAAATTAAAGCAATACAATAATAATTATGTAATGGCCACTTTTATTTTGTATAATGAATGAGTTGATGGTCTTGAGATGAAAAAAGCCACGATTTTTTTGTTGCTAATAATTTTCTTTGTCCCTGGGACTGAGAGTTGGCTTTGGGCAGGGGAGGAGGAAAAAAATAACTTCAGCCTGCAAGAGATGGAAGGAATGGAAAAAGCAGCTCTTTCTCAAGAAGCCCAGAGATTACTCAAAGAGAATGGCTTTGTGGTAACTGCAGGGTATGAGAAAGAGATGTATGATATCTATTCTCAATGCAAAAAACGAAATCAGCCAATTTTTGTAACTACTGACTCCATTTTACATACCTCTCATATTTTCTTTGACTATGTTTTGAGAATACTGGAGATTGAGAAGCTGTATGATCTGGCAAATGAGCTGACTGAAAGGATGATTCATCTTTCTCAGATTCAGTACCAAGAAGCTCATGATGAGGAGGTAAAGCAGATAGCCAAGCTGAATATCGGCTTTTTTGCTGTGGTCAAAAAAATATTTGAGCCAAATTTTCAGCCTAGTTTGGGGCTGAGTGATCTGGTCAAGCAGGAAATTGATAATATAGAGGCTCATAAGGGGCTGGAATTTAGGGCCCTATTAGCCTATATTGACCACCCCAGCCTGTTTGAGACACCTTATGCTTATGAGGATTACAGTCAGTATATTCCCCGAGGTCATTATACTCGCAACGAAAAATTCAAAAGATATTTTAAAGCCATGATGTGGTATGGGAGGATTGACTTTAAACTTAAACCAGGAAAGACTCCTCAGGCGGCTGTCTATGGCCAGAAAATGACCCTTCAGGCTATTTTGATGGCTGATGCTTTAAAAAGAGATGAAGCGGCCTATAAACTGTGGGCCATGCTTTATAAACCCACTGTATATTTTATAGGCAGCAGCGATGATCTAGATGCGAATGATTACATTGAGCTAATTGAGAAGATATTTCCATCTGAAGAGCCGGTAGATAAGTACAACGATCAGGCTAAGTTATCTGAATTCGTAGCTGAAGCTCTGAAGCGGCGGCCGCCTAGGATACTTTCTGGAGCTGCTTTTGTTGAAGAAGGAGAGGCTGCTATAACCACCAAAGGTTTTCGCTTTATGGGCCAGAAATTTATCCCTGATTCCTATATATTTCAACAACTTGTCTTTGGCCGCCAGGGGGGAAAGGCTATTCTTAGATATACGGGCAGTGGCCAGCCTTTCACCATGGAGGTTCTTCCCAATGTGGGGCCGGCCAGAGCCTTTCCCCGGGGATTGGATGTATTAGCTGTTCTCGGTTCTAAAAGGGCTCTCGAAATCCTGGAAGAGGAAGGAGATACTGAGTATGAAGACTATTATCAGCAACTGAACAAGCTAAAAAAAGAATTTTCTGCCCTGAAAAAACAAGAATGGCAGCAAAATCTGTATTGGAGATGGCTTGATTGCTTACGGTCTTTAATAAAAGAACCAAAGAGAGAGAGCATTCCCCTGTTTATGAAGAATAAAGCTTGGCTGGATAAAGAGCTTCAGACAACTTTAGGTTCTTGGGCTGAATTGAGGCATGATACCATCCTCTATGCCAAACAAAGCTACACCATGATGGTTAGAGGAATGATACCCGAAAAACCTATTTTTACCTTTGGCTTTGTCGAGCCCTATCCGGAAGTCTATCAAAAGATAAAAGAGATGATGACTGTTTTAAGAGAAATTATAAAAGAGCTTAGCCTCTCGGTTCCCATAGTTGGGGAGAAAATAAAGAAGTTTGAATCCCTTTCAGAAAGATTAGCCTCTATTTCTGAAAAGGAGCTTAGGGGTGAGGCCTTAAGCCAAGAGGAATACGAGCTTATCTGGAATATTGGCAGGGTGCTGGCTTCTCTCAAGAGCTTTCCTTCCCATATCATGGAGAAAATAACATCCGGTACAGATGAAAGAATCGATCTTGTAGCTGATGTTCATACAGATTTAAACACCAAACAGGTTCTGGAAGAAAGCGTGGGCTCTCCTTTCAATCTCTATGTTATCATCAAAGATAGGAAAGGCTACAGGTTGTGTCAGGGAGCAGCTTTTTCCTATTATGAGTTTAAACACCCCTTGGATGACCGCCTGACAGATGAGAAATGGCAGGAGATGGGAAAAAAGAATAGAAGGCCTGCCCAGCCTGCCTGGACCAAGAGTTTTATTGCTGTTTATTAAACAGAGGGAAAATATTCTTGAAAAGATAGTCTTTTATTTTCCTGTCTAGAGTTCGCGTGTTCTGTTCTTTTCCTGAAGCGAGAGTATTGAAGCCGATGATATAGGCTGTTCTTGACTCAGGATTCAAATAAAAATGGGTAACAAAAGCGTTTTGTCCGCCGCTGTGACCGATGAAATGCATATTATAATTGTCTTCAATAAAAAGGGTTAGACCCATGGCATCCTGGCGGTTTTCGCCTCTGAAATTTGGATCAAGCCCTTTGATTTCAATCTGAGGTTGGAACATTTCCTCGAGGGAGGAACGCCTTAGAACCTGATCATAAATATCCTGTTTTTGTATCATTAATTGATTTTAGGCTTCAACCTCTTTCCTTAAGGTCAAGGATTACTGCCTCAGATATTGACTATATAGACAAGAAATTACTTTTTGGCGGCCATGTCGAGAGGCAGCTTCTGTTGCTGTTTTAACCATCCCTTAATGAAGCAGAAAGATTTTATTTCTGATAGTTTAAGAGACCGAACGCTTTTTTAAATTTTTAGAATTACCGTTCATCCGCTTTACCCGGCAGAATTGTTCTCTCTAATGTTTTATTGTTCCTTTCAAAGGCCATAAGCCAAATGAGATGAGCCAGATCGGAAAAAGGATAATCCCGCCTAGTTCAGCCGCTAGATCGATCATTAAGCCGATATGCATGACTGTGCATACCAGGACAAACTGGAGAAGAATACCACCTGAGAAGCCGAGATAGGCTATCCACCGAGGGAAGAAGCGAAAGCGCAGACCCAAGTAATTAAAGTAAAAAACATGAATTCCCACCAGGCTAAAACAAATTCCGTAAGGATCAAGGCGATCAAACCCAAGGGCTAAAATGGAAGCCCTGACTGTCTCTGAATAAGAATGAAATTCTGAGGCAAGACGGATGGCGTTCCAAACTAAAAGTTATTGTCAAAAGCTGGTTCTGATTAGAGTCCTATTTGGCTGAGAATTCTTTTATATCTGGTGTCAGATCGAACTTGGTCAAAGATTGTGGGCAGTTTTAGATAGCGAAGCCATTGGTCCTTTACTTGGTAGGCTTTTTCCAGATAAAAGTAATAAGTTACTCCCAGGTTTCTTTAGCTGGAATAGAAAGAGGATCAAGCTCAATAGCTTTTTTTATCTCTTTGATAGCCATTGAGAAATTTCCTCTGTATGACAATAACAGGCCATACCAATAATGAGCTAAAGGGTAGTTGGGATTTATAGTGATAGCCCGCTTAAGATCTTCTTCAGCCGCTTTCCACTCCCAGTCGTATTGATTTATCATGGCCAGTATGGTGTATGCCTCCAGATTATTACTATCCAGTTCTATAGCCTTCTTGGCCGCAGCCTCTGCCTTAAGAAAGAACTCCTGAGGAGAGACAAGGGCGTAGTCGGGCAAAACATAATAGGTGGCTGCCATTTTTATCCAGTGGGCGATATCTTCAATAACAGCTTTAGATATGTGGCCGGCTCTATTGTATTCAGCCGGCGTGATTTTGCCTTTTCCAGCCATAAAAAGATGGTTAAGCTGGGGATAAAATTTAAAGGTAACGTTTTTCCTGGCTGAAAGAGCCTTTTTCCAGTTGTTGAAATCCTCCCTGGTAACCTGGTAATCTCTGCCTCCCTGGAGAATAAGCAGCGGCTGTTTGATATTTTTAGCAGCTTGAGCTGGGTTATAGCCGTGAAGATCGAGCCAGTAGACAGGAGGAGCTCCGAGGAGGTAGAATTTAATAAGATCATCTTTGGCCTCTGTTTCTTGTATTATTTTTGTTCTGTCAAGGATCTTTCAATTTATTCTGTTCTGGATTTCAGCTATGTCAGAGAAACGGCCAATGTTTCGGAGACGTGGCTGGAGAGAGGATGGGAGAGTACGGGCGAGCACATTCAGCTGGATCTACTTCTGGGGTTGCAGTCTCAGCTGATCAAGCATCTGTCTGTCTTCTGCCCGGCCTCTTTTAGGCAGATATACCCAGAGAGTTTAATTTTTGCAAGTTGGTCCACTTCTTGATGTATTGCTCCAGCTATGGCAGGAGTTTACCGCCCCCGACATCCAGAGCGCACCGTGCTCTACCGAGTGCTTTTCCATTACTTTGACCAGTTCCTGGCCGAGTATGAGAGCCGGTTTGAGAAGGAGTACGGTTTCCTCCGGCCCATCATCAAAGAGGTGGCCGCAGGTCATCACGAGCGAACGAAGAGAGCGTGGTGATCCCATAGTGCCTCGGGGGGGTGGCATGAGATGGCTGCGTCGCTTTGCTCCTCGCCACTACGCCTCGACTGCGGTAACCCCCTGTAAAAGTCTATGAGGTTGATCCTTTGTCCTGCCCCCGATGCCAGGGGGAAATGCGTATCATTGCCTTCATCACCGACTGTGCCGTGGTGGATCGCATCATCAATCACCTCAAGCTGACCTTTGTCGCCGAGAGACCTCCACCTCCTCATATGGTCTCGCAGGAACTCTTCTTGGACTCCGAGATTCCGGCCGATTATTTTTCATGATTTTCTCCTTGACCGGAAGGAGCCTTCTACGCAATTTTGAGCGCTTTTGAGCTTTCTTGCCGCTTTTTTGACCGCCATGAGCGACTTCCTATTGTCTTTGACATCCCTTTTGTCGTGATTTATACTTCCTTGCGATTTTTGGATGGGTAAATCAACACAAAAAGCTCACTCGGCCGCAAGAACAGAAAACCAAATTCCTTCTATGATGATGTGACTGATAAAAATGCTGTTGAACAGAAGATTAAGGCGGTGAAATATGGGAGAATTATTCGTATTGTTACCTTGCATGGAGATGGCATTGTAGCTGACGGCACTCTTGAGCTCTTTAAGGAAGAATGGCGTAAATATCACGGAGAAATAAGAGTGATTGTTGCCGAAGATTTTCGGCGTAAAGGACTTGGCATGATAATGATGAGAGAACTCTGTCTGCTTGCAGAAAAGAAAAAAGTGGAAAAGATCGTAGCTGAGATAATGAGACAGCAGACTGCGGCGATGAGAATATGTCAAAAACTGGGATTCCAACAGAAGACTACCATTCCTGACTACATCCGGGATATAACAGGTAAAAACCAGGACCTAACCATCATGACATGTGACATAAAGGATTTTTGGAAAGAGCTTGAACATTTTTACATGGATTCTGATTGGCAAAGGTGCAGGTAACTAAGAATTGAGAATAGGGAAGAACGCTTACATCTTAATCCTCTGTTAAGAGCCATGAGAATCATGAAACAAAGTCAATCATATGCAAACATCACATTATTTTTTTCTCTTTTTATAGTATACTAAAAGGGCGCCAATGTCTTTAAAGAAACATCTTGGAGATCTGTTAATACCTAAACTTCCTGTCAATCTCCATGTTTCCGGTCATATCCGCGTTGAGCTTTGTGCCTGGTGGGTGCGAACGCTCCATAAATTGCATCCGGAGTATAGAGCCAAAATAAAGAATCTGAGAAAAAAAAGAAACTTATTGGTCAACATAGGCAGTGGCCCTTATGGCAAGCCAAATTGGGTGAATCTTGATCTGTATAACCAGCCTCATCTGACATTAAGAGCAGATACCCGGCGTCAGCTCCCACTGGCAGATGAATCCTGTATCGGTATCCATGTCGAACACTTTTTAGAGCATCTCAACCCCACAGATGAGCTTATGCCATTTCTCCGTGAATGTCGGCGCTGTCTTCAACCAGATGGAGTTTTACGAGTGATCACTCCTGATGCACATCTGTATATAAAAAGCTATCTTAATCCTGAATGTGAACTCTTAAATCAGGTAGGCTGTTGTGATGACAGACACAAAGCAAAATTTAGAACTAGGATGGAAGCTCTGAACTATGTCTTTATTCAGGAGGGGGAACACTTTGGCGGTTACGACGCTGAAACCCTAAAGCATGTCTTAAAAGAAGCCAATTTTTCTCGAGTAAGACGCACGGAATGGCGTGATGGTGACTTTCCTGGCGGCTGCATTGATAGAATGGAACATCGTCCTTATTCCCTGTATTTTGAAGCGAAGCCATGAGCAAATTTTACTTTTGAATTTTTCACTAACAAATCAATCATCCTGTTTTTCCTCTCTCTATTAACATAGAAATGCAATTAATCTTTCATAATATTGATTTCTTCCATGAGAATTTTCTTCCCTCTAAACGTTTTTCTTTATAAGGTAATAAACGCTTTGCTATCATTTAGACTTCGGGAGCAGAATCATACTGACTTCCACTTGCCTCAGAAAGAATATCCTAAGCCCATCCCAACTCGAACTCCTCCTAGATCTTTCTTAATTTTCTGAGGCTTCACCTCGCAGTAACTATAATAAACTGATGCATCAATCAGAAATCCTCCAGCTATTCTGAAATAACATCCTAATTCTCCCATTATCCCTATTCCTGTTCCATCAGCTACTCCAATCGGATTTTTCTCTTTGTATATATATAACTGATCCAAGTCCTACATATGGATTGACTATATTCCTCTGAATCATCAGCTTTAGTCCAATTCCGATAGGCACTAATGTCATTCTTGTCGACTCTTTTGTGAAAGGAAGCTCGCCTTCCCTTGAGTAATAGCTACCAACTTAATAAATGGGACTCCCAGTATGAAATTGAACTTTACTCTCCTCTCTTGTGCTAATGGTAAAATAAAGTACCCAAAAATGGCAAAGAAAATGACCCACTTTT
>CAZEQD010000026.1:10911-27044 GCA_964514305.1 uncultured Eubacteriales bacterium | reverse complement strand
GGTTTTTGTTCTTTTTTATTAAAATTGGCGATGATTTCACATGGTTCGCCTATATCATTTTTTATTTTTTCCATTTCCATAAGACTCAAAGCAGCCGCAAATTTTTCAGCCGGAGGACGGATGACAGTGTTGAGCTGAATTTTATTGGGATCTATGATTTTAATTGCCTGCTTTAACTTGTTTAAGTGATCTTTAGAATCATTGATCCCTTTGACCAGCATCACTTCCAGCCAGATGGAACCATTAAATTGATGTCGGAACAACTTGAGGCTCTCGATAATCTTTTCAATTTTAAGCGATGGATAGGGACGGTTAACGTAAGAAAATATTTTTTGGCTAGCAGCGTCCAGAGAAGGAACGACCAGATCAGCGGCTATAAGGTCCTGTCTAACACTTTTATGGGTAAGAAGAGAGCTGTTGGTGAGAACAGCCACCGGAATTTCGGTCATTTTTTTTATCTCTCTGATCAGCTGTCCTATTTTTAAGTTAAGAGTTGGCTCGCCTGAGCCTGAAAAAGTTATATAGTCAATTCGCTGTCCAGAATTAAGAACTTTTTTTATTTGAGTTAAAATTTCTGAGGAAGGAATATATTCTTTCCTCTTAATTGTTTTACGGGGAGTTCGGCCTAACTGGCAGTAAATACAATTAAAAGAGCAGGTCTTAAAAGGAATAATATCAATACCCAGAGAAAAACCCAGACGTCTAGAGGGAACAGGGCCATAAATATGGGAGAGTTCATCTTGGTCTTTTTTCCTGCTCAAAATTATCTCTTATATTTTATCTTTATAAATTTCAATGAACTTCTTTAGGGAACGGTCATAAGTTTTTTCGACTTCTTCAGGAAAAAGACAGGCCGGCAGTTCTCTCCGGTTCCAATGATACTGGATGCATTGGCAGCAGATGCCTTTACGGCTGCAGGGTTCCCAGGTGCAGTTGCATCTTTCAAGATTTTGTTTTTCTTGACATTCCTTCATCTTTCACTCCGTTTGAAACTCTTTCTCCTTTTCAGATTTTCCTGTAAAGCTTTTTCCAGGAATTTCTTTTCTGATAAAGATAATCGGCCAGTGCCCGCCGCAAAGTTTCTGCCGCTAGTTGGGCACAGTGGACATCAGGTGGAGGTAGACCGCCTATCCGTTTTAATATTTCCTCAGCACTGACCAAGCCTAAAGCTTGAATGAAAGATTTGCCTCTGGCGATTTCTGTGGCTACGCTACCACAGGCTATGCTCGTACCACAACCATCGGTTTGAAAGCTGCAGTCTGTAATTTTATCATCCTCTACCTTAATGTACATTTCCATGGTATCGCCGCATGTTCCTTTTACTTGAGCATACCCATCTGGGCTGTCGATTTTTTTGAAGTTTCGGGGGTGTTGCCAGTAGTCAATGACAATCTCAGAATATTTTTTTCTAATCTGGGCCATGATTTGTTCTTGGAGCTGGCGAGCAAATTTTTCAATATCTTCATTCTTGGGCATTTTTTGCCTCTATGTTCTCAGGTAATGATGTTAGTGAGTAATTAAAATTACATATTGTCTTATAAAAATTCATTTTTGGAAGCGATATTATACCAAAAGAATGAGCTAGCATACAATCTTGTTCGCAATTTTTGATTTTTAGGCATGAGCCATCATAAACTATTTTCGAAAAGAATAATGAGCGTTGGCGTGGCGATGAAAGGATACTTGGTAATGGTTCTTTTGTTGAGATGGTCTTAAAAGAAGCTGATGAACAGCTTGATTTGCCAAGTAATGGGCTGTGCTGTTAGGGTTTCTTGAAGTTTGGTTGAGTTTGAGCACTGATTTAGACTAAACCAGTGATAATCGGTGATACTCCCTGGAAATTTATAAAAGAAATACCTTTATAATGAGGATTTTAAGTGGGTGTAGGGGAGTGATTTACAGGATTATGAGTCAGGTGTTCTAATCAACTGAGCTATGGACCGGGAATAACACAAGCTTGTGTTCTTACTAAAGCGGTGCAAAGGTAATAAATTATTTAATATTCTAGTTTGTCCCAAAGTGACGTGAAACTTTAGTTCCATGCATAGGAAGCTCTCAATTTAAAAAACCGTAACGGCTTATGGATTTGAAGATACTTTTTCCCTGCGCTCATTTGTAATTTTATTACAAACATTTCATTCAAGATTGTCAAACTTTCCGTTAGATATCAAAGCTATACAAAATCTTTCTTGACCATTTAGATCCTCCTTGCGTTAATCCGTAAAAGAAAACCTTCTCCAATTTTTTCCAAAAACGGAAGTTTTTGCGTGACATAATCCGGAAGTGATTACATGGCTGCAACACGAAAAAAAAATTTAAAAAAGTACTTGACTTTAAAATCTATTTCTTTAAAAATGCTCCCTAAGAGAATGACAGAAACTAAAAACAAAACAAGTTTTTGTCTAAAAAGTTTTATTTATCTTTTTTTGATACTTTTTATTATTTGGCTTTTATTAACATTAAGCTTTCACTGGCAGGAAATCAGTATCGGCATCATTATCAGCCTCATTCTTTCTCTGATTCTGTATAAATATTATGTCGGATTGGGACTGCCTCCACTGAGTGCCAAACGAATCGCATTTTCCGTGGCCTATGTCATCGTACTTTTCAAAGAAATCATCATGGCGAATATTGATGTGGCCTATCGCGTGATTCATCCAAAAATGCCCATTAAGCCCGGAATCGTCATCATCAAAACACAATTGAAGCAGGATATTGCAAAAATGATCCTTGCAAATTCTATTACATTGACTCCCGGAACTTTTACTCTGGATATTCTAGACGATAAGCTGCTCATTCACTGGATCAACGTCCGATCAGAAGACACCCAAAAGGCCACCAATATCATCGGCGAAAGGTTTGAAAAATATTTGAGAGTGATATTTGCATGAATGAGTGAAACAATTGTTTATATTTTTTTAATTATTATTTGCCTAGGCATTTTCCTTTCTTTTTTAAGAATGTTGAAGGGACCTACCGCATCCGACCGAGCTGTGGCTGTGGATACGATCACGACCACAGTTGTCGCCTTACTCGTCCTTTTGGCTTTTTTCTTTAAAAGATACATCTATCTAGATGTGAGTCTGGTGTATTCATTGTTGGCTTTTGTCGGATTAGTTGCCATTGCCCGGTTCCTAGAAAGAGGGATTTAAATGGAAATTTTAGGAATAGCTATTACAGGAATTGGGACGATATTTCTATTTCTTGGAAATCTTGGTGTTTTTCGGCTTCCTGACGTTTATAACCGAATCCAAGCGGGAACCAAATGCACCACATTGGGTACTTTCTTAACTGTAGTGGGGATCGGAATTATAGAGCCATCCTGGTTCTGGAAAGCTCTCCTAATCGCCCTTTTTGTCTTGGTAACTAATCCTATCTCTAGCCATGCCATCGGCAGGGCTTCACGTAAAAGCGGCGCTCCTCTTTGCGATCGAAGTGTTGTGGATAAAACAGAGGAATTTGAGAAATCCAAGGAAGAAAAATGATATATATTGTTTCATTACTTATTCTATTAATGCTTGCTGGAGCCATCGCTGCGATGTTTTTTAAAGATCTCATGAATGCAGTGATTGCTTCATGCATGGTTAGCCTCATTGCCGCTATCCTTTTTTATTTTCTCCAGGCTCCGGATGTTGCTATGGCGGAAGCATCCATCGGAGCTGCACTGGTTACCGCGGTGTTCATTATTGCTATTAGGCGAACAAAAAGGCATGAAAAATGAGAGCATTTATAAGCATTATTCTCTTGATCATTATTGCAAGTGGAATCATAGTCGTTCTGAATGAAATCCCCTTTGGAGAACCTAAAACAAAAGTAGGTAATTACTACATTGATAATGGGAGAGAAGAAACAGGTGCTTCAAATATTGTGACTTCTGTAGTGGTCAGTTACAGAGGCTTTGATACTCTTGGAGAAGTAACTGTCCTCTTTGTGGCTTCCATCGGTTTAGGGGCTGTTCTGGCGGCCCGTAGAAAAAAAGAGAAAAGACAAATAGAACCAGCCAGTTTAGTGCTGACTACAGGCTGCCGGTTTCTGTTTCCTCTCATCCTGCTCTTTGGGGGTTACATATTCATTCATGGGCATCTCACGCCAGGTGGAGGTTTTCAGGGCGGTGCTATTATTGCCTCGGCTTTTGTGTTGATCTATCTCGCCTGTCGAGGAAGGCGTGTCAGTCAAACTGGAAACAAAATTGCTGAATCCATCGGGGGACTAGTTTTTATCATTATTGGACTGGTTGGTCTCATGGTAGGAGGACACTATTTCCTCTCTAATTATCTCCCAAAAGGAGAATTAAACCTTCTATTCAGTGCCGGCGTCATCCCTATAATTTATATCGCCATTGGATTTAAAGTTGGATCCGAACTAGCGGGAATCATCGATAATTTAGTGGAGGAAAGTAAATGAATCATGTTGGTTTGACAGGAGATAAAGATGAATATTCCTCATATAATTAGTTTCCTTCAGGGTACTATCTATTATATCGGAGCCTTTGGGCTCATATTTATTGGTTTGCTTATTATGCTTTTAAAAAGCAACCTGATCAAGATGATCATAGGGCTTAATATCCTTGACACAGGGGTTAATCTTCTCCTTATCTCTGTCGGATATATCAGCAAGGGGACGGCACCTGTATTTTCAAATCCTGCCCTCGAAAATCAAACTATGGTCGATCCGGTTCCTCAAGCGCTGGTGCTGACCGCTATCGTTATCGGGGTCTCGGTTTTGGCCTTAGCTTTGTCTTTAGCTATCAGGCTGTATCATCATTATGGAGTGCTGGATTTAAGAGAAATTAGGGAGCAAAGATGGTGAATCCGGTTCTTTTGATTGCTGTTCCTTTAGGGCTTACTTTTGCTGTACCCCTTTTTGGATTGATATCTAAAAAGATCATAAAATTTTTTCCAATTGCTGCCTTTTTATTTAATCTTATCATCAGCCTCCTTCTTATCCCCACAGCATTAGAGAGTCCTGTTATTGTTAAAATTGGCGGATTCCCGCCTCCTTTCTGCATCAATCTCGTAGCTGGACCGGTTGGGGTCTTGTTTTCAACAATAATTGCGCTTGCCGGCTTTCTTGTGGCTATTTATTCACTGGTCTATATCAAGGAAGGGCCACAAGAGAAATACCATATTCTTTATTTGCTTCTTCTAACGGGAGCAACGGGCGTTGTGATGACCGGGGACATATTTAACCTCTTTGTATTCTTTGAGATTCTCTGCATTTCGTCATACGCTCTGGTCGCATATATGGGAGATCGATCCGGTATCGAATCTGCAGTGAAGTACTTGATTCAGGGAGCTCTAGGATCAAGCCTTCTTCTCATTGGAATAGGCCTGCTATACGGGCTCTTCGGGTCCTTAAATATGGCAGACCTTGCTAATCAGATTCAGTCAACCAGTTCAAACTTCGTTTTTATTCCCCTTTTTCTGATAGTTACAGGATTGGGAGTCGAAGCCGCTATATTCCCGCTCAATGCTTGGCTGCCTGATGCCCACTCTTCGGCTCCATCATCGATCAGCGCGATCCTTTCCGGCATTGCTATCGAAGTAGGGCTTTATGCAGTGGTACGGATAATTTTTACTGTTTTCGGCATCACCAATTTTTACATATTCTTTGTTTTCCTGGGAGTTTTAACCCTCATGATTGGTGAAATGAGTGCCTTCAGTCAAAATAATATTAAAAGAATGCTGGCTTACTCCAGTATCGGACAGATCGGATTTATTGTTTTTGCCATAGCAATCGCCACATCCGATGCGGTCACAGGTGGCCTGTTTCAAATGATAAGTCACACTCTAAGTAAAGGACTTCTCTTTCTGGCAGCCGGTTATATGATAATCCGTAGCGGATCAATGGAAATTTCTTCGTTAGAAGGGATGGGAAAACGCATGCCCTTAACTTCCCTGGCTTTTACCATCGGTGCCTTTTCTCTTGTAGGTCTTCCTCCTTTTGTTGGTTTTCCCAGCAAGCTGCTGATTATTAAATCGGCCCTGGCAAAAGAAGAGATTCTCTTTACTCTCCTCATCGGGATTGCGCTGCTGGCAACAGTCATTGAAGGAACCTACTTTTTCAGAGTCATACAGGTGATTTATTTTAAAGAAGAGAAAGAAGGGAGCAACAGGCAAGATGCTCCGGCTGCTGCCCTGATCCCAATGTTTCTTTTTATGATATTAATCATAGTGATTGGAATATATCCCAAAATTGTTACAGGAATCTTGAATTCTGCCGCCTCAGAGTTTCTTAACAAAATGGATTATATCAGGAGTGTACTGCTATGATTTTGGAACTTGTACTGATCATTGCCTTCGGCGGTGCTATACTGGCTTATCTATCAGGTAAAATTTCATTTATCCTTCGTAATGTCCTTTCCGTTGCCGTAACTCTGACTGTGCTGGTCTTAGTGAGCTCTCAGTACGGCAAGTCTTTCTCCGTTGACCTTTACTCAGGATTTTTGGGCTTCCCGCTTCTGTTAAGAATAAATACATTCTCCTGGTTCTTTGCTGTTACGATAGCTCTGGTGGGGGTTCTGACTATTATCTTCTCTCTAAGCTATATAAAAGATAAAGAAAAAACGGATTTTTTTTACCTGATGATGCTTCTTGTTAATAGCGGAATGTTGGGTATTGTATTAAGCGGCGACATGATTTCCTTTTTCATCTTCTGGGAAATCATGTCTTGGAGCACATTCCTTCTGATAAGTTACAACCGTGGCCGCGCTTTAGCTGCAGGAATGAAATATATCATCATGTCGCTTGTCGGCTCTGTGGCTTACTTAGTCGGGACATTAACCATCTATGCCAGTTTCGGCACACTCATCATATCTGAAATTCACCCTTTTATGGCCTCGGCATCTCCTGGATTCATACTGCTACTTTTAATCCTCTTTTTCATTGCTTTTGGCATTAAGAATGCGGTCTGGCCTTTACATACTTGGCTCCCTCCCGCACATTCCGAAGCCCCCTCTCCTTTCTCTGCCGTGCTCTCTGGAATTCTTGTAAGGATGGGGATGTACGGCTTCCTGTTAATCTTTAATGTTGTCATGGGAATAAAGCTTTTCTTGGGCGTAAAAGGCGGGATTCCCAGTTTCCATTATATACTTGCCTGGATAGGAGCTATCAACATAGTCATCCCCACCTTTATTGCTATGCTACAGAATGATTCCAAAAGACTATTGGCCTGGCATGGTGTCGGCCAGGGAGGATATATGATTTTAGGGGTTGCTCTGGGTACCAGCCTGGGAGTCACTGGCGGTACTTTTCACATCGTTAATCACACCTCGTACATCGCTCTCCTGTTTTTAGTGGTAGGAGCTATAGAATACCGAACCGGTGGAATCAGAGACTTGAATTCATTGGGTGGATTGATCAAAAAAATGCCGATTGTTTTTATTGGAGCCCTGGTAGGGACCTGCGGCTTAATAGGGATCCCTTTAACCAATGGATTTGTTTCCAAGTGGTTGATATACAAAGCACTTATCCTGGACGGTCACCCATTTCTTGCCTTTTTTGCATTCATAGGAACATGGGGGACTATTCTCTCACTCTACAAGTTCCTGCATAATATATTCCTGGGACAGCTCCCTGAAAAATACAAGGATTTAAAGAAAGCTCCCTTCAGCATGCAGCTTCCTATCGTTATATTCAGCTTGATCATCATCGTTTTTGGTATTCTTCCTGGAATTCCGCTTAAGGTGATAAACAATATTATTACTACATCATTCGGACTTAAATCATTGAATATAAACATATGGGGGATTGCTTCAGATACCGGCACACTGAATGCCATCAATATCTTTGCTGTCATCCTCGTAGTGTTTTTCATTATATGGCTGATTTTAAAGGCAGGGCCCAAACCCATTTTGACCTCTCAAGAAGATACTTATGCCGCTGGGGCCTCTATTCCGGAAGGCAAGTATCATTATACAGTTGAATTTTATAACCCTCTCTTCAGAATGATTACCCCTTACTTGAAGGATTTTATAGACGCTTTCTACACAAGACTCGCTGAATGGACCCAGAATTTATGCGGTGTCATAAGAAAAACCTACACCGGATACTTAGGTCATTACATAATGTACATCCTGCTGTTTCTAGCTTTTTTGATATTTGTTCAATTAAAATGGAGCCTTTGGTGATGCAATTTATTTATTTCATCGTTTCACCGCTTTTAGCTTTAATCATAGGATTATTCTTTCTTGGGCTGTTCCGAAAGATTATGGCCCGTATTCAATGGCGTTACGGCCCGCCCATAACTCAGCCGATCATTGACATCATCCGTCTTTTTAGTCAAAAAAGCGTAAGTCATGGACATTTATTTAATCTCGGGATCGTTCTCTCATTGACAGGTTCTCTAGTTGTCCTGATGTTTATTCCTTTCGGAAAGATGCATCCTCTAAGCAACTCCGGGGGCCTTTTGGTTATCATCTATCTCATGCTGTTGGCTCCGCTGGGAATCGCCCTCAGCGGAGGGGAAGCGGCCAACCCGAATATCAGTATCGGTATCTCGCGTGAACTCATTCTAGCACTTGGCTACGAAGTTCCACTGCTTTTAATTATGCTTGCTGTGATGACCCATTATCACACTATCTCCATAGTCCGGATCGTTGCCCTGCAGCAGGAATCGGGCGAAGCTTTATTCTCACTGCCTTTGGTCCTATCAGGGATCGCCTATATCCTGATTCTTCCAGCTATACTGGGAATCCGCCCCTTTGATATTGTTAAGGCTCCTCAGGAAATTTCGTCCGGTCCATTGGTAGAATACGGCGGAGCCTATTTAGCCCTTGCTGAGATACAGCATGCCTTGACACTAGTTATCGGAATATCATTATTTGTTAATCTCTTTCTAGGCGGTGCAAAGAATGTCCTGATCTTTTTTCTTAAAATTCTGGTTGTTTTCATTCTTGGACTGTTTATCAACGCTGTGCTCCCGCGTATGAGAATTGAACAGGCCATAAAATATTTGTGGAGATGGCCGACACTGATTGCTTTCATTGGCTTAATTATTGTTGTTTTGAAATAGATGGCTATTTTTTAATCATAGAGGATGAGTTTAAATGGATCGAAATAAACTAATAAAATGGCTGAAATCGCCCTCAAAGATGGGTCATAAATATTCCCTTCATGCGGTTTATTTTTGCACTGGCTGTGGAATTATCGAGGTTCCCCCGAGCATCACCGCACGCTGGGACGCGGAGCGTTTTGGTGTCCTTCCTGCGGCCACCCCAAGACAAGCAAACCTCTTTCTTATCACTGGATATGTCTCGCTTAAAACTCTAAAGGCTATTATCAGAACTTACGAACAGATGCCAGACCCGAAATTTACAGTTGCGTTCGGCTCCTGCCCTATCAATGGCGGGATGTACTGGGATTCATACAATACAATCAAGCACCTTGATAAATATATTCCCATAGATGGATGGATTGCCGGATGTATGCCCCGCCCGGAAGCCATCTTTATTGCGGTCACTCACCTCTGGCAATTAATCGATAAAGACATGGCAGAAGGTTATAAAAAATACCGCCAGAATTATAAATATTATCGCGCTAATCAGGAATTGGTATTAGGGAAATTAAGTTGGCCTCCACTGTTCCCAGTGGAGGAAAATGGTCTGAAAGAAGCGGCTAAGGGATGAGAGGTGTGCAAATATGAATCATTCACTGATAGAAAAAATTAAATCCTTTTTTACTGAAATTCAAGTTGATCTTCGGGAAGAGGATCGGATAGTGCTGACGACTAAACAAGAATCTGCCATGGCCGTTCTTAGCTTTCTTAAAGATTTGGGATTCAACCATTTGGCCCTCATCTCCTGCGTGGACTGGATAAATGAAAACAAGTTTGAGCTCGTGTATGTCCTCTCCGCCTACATGCAGGAAGATGAACAATACAATCCTGATAGAGATAAAATCAACATTATCTTGAAGACAAAAATTTCCAGAAAAAAACCGCAGTTCCTTTCAATCATCCCGATCTTTAAAAATGCAGAACCATATGAACGAGAAATACATGAACTTTTCGGTGTTCATTTTGTAGGACATCCCAGACTCACACCTCTTTTACTATGTAAGGAATATAAAATACCTCCTTTTAGAAAGGATTTCGATACAAGAGACTATGTTAAAAATTTTTTCGAAAAAATACCATTTGTCCAAGAGAAAGCGAAAAAATGAGAGAGCTTGAACTATATTTCGGTCCTCAACACTTAGGAATGGTTGGAAATTTCAGTATTACTCTGAAAGTAGAGGGTGACAGAATTCTAAAAGCTTATGCTAATCCTGGCTATCTGCATCGCGGTTTTGAAAAGCTCATGGAATTGCGCAGCTGGATTCAAAATTTTACTCTCGTCTGCAGGATAAATGTGGTGGAACCCGACTCTATGGAAATGATTTATGCCATGGGTGTAGAAAAACTGGCTAATATTGAAGTCCCAGAGAGAGCCCATTATATAAGAAGTATCTACCTTGAACTCGCCAGAGTGGGTTCACATCTTTTCGGATTATGGGCCTACGCAAATATGCTCGGTTTTGACACAGTTGCTCAATGGGCTATGTATCACCGGGATTTGATTCTGGATTTGTTTGAGGAATTAACTGGAGGCAGAACCTATCATATCTACATATGGCCCGGAGGCGTCAGACGTGATTTTCCGAATGGATTTAAAGAAAAAATTGTGAAAACACTCCACTCTATAGGGAGCTGTGTTCCTGATTACAACAGTACCTTTTTTAATAACCGACTTTTTGTTAATCGTGCTAAAGGAATTGGAACAGTGACCAGAAAAGAAGCGATTGATATGGGAGCAACCGGCCAGGTTCTGAGAGCAACTGGAATGAAATACGACATCAGAAAAGTTGAACCTTATGCTGCCTACGACAAAGTGGACTGGGAGGTACCTATCAGAGAGGATGGAGATGCCTATTCCCGGATTCTGGTGATCAGGGATGAGATGATCGAGAGTGTTCACATGATTTTCAAACTTCTAGAAGCCATGCCCGAAGGGGAGGTGTATAACCGAATTCCCAATCCATTTAAATGGACTATCTCTAACAACGATGCGTATGTACGCTGTGAATCTTCCAGAGGTGAACTGGGACTCTACATTGTCAGTAACGGTGATAATAAACCTTACCGGGTCCACTTCCGGACACCTTCATATCCCCATGGTCTGACAATACTTGAGAAAGCGCTGGAAAATGCGAGTATCGCCGATGTAGGCAATATTATGATAAGTTTATATGTCGTTGCTCCTGAAATAGATAGGTAATTGAGAAAAAAAGGAATGCCAGATTAATGGAAAAATCAAGCTTATTCAGTCCGTTAAAATCAATAAGATTTCTCTTCATGAAACCAAAAACATTGCGGTACCCCTTTGAACCGAAAGAACCGGCTCAGCGGTACCGAGGTTTCCATCTCAACGATTGGGACAGTTGCACGGGATGCGGGAATTGTGCTGATATCTGTCCGAATGAAGCAATTAAAATGGTTGAAATCCCTGATCTTGAATCAAAACCAGGTAACAAAAATGAAAGGCCTCAGATAGATTACGGCCGATGCTGTTTTTGCGGTCTTTGTGTCGATATTTGTCCCGCAGGGAGTCTCCGCCTTTCCAGGGATTATCTACATATTCACTATGATAAAAATACTTTTGTTTTTACCCCAAAAGATGAAAAAACAGATAAGGAAAAATTCCTTCCTTCGGACCAATATTCAGTGCTTAAAGCAAGCCTGACTCACAGAAAAGAAAATTATGAAGGATTTGTTTCTGATCTTGATTTCACACTTTTCGACCCTGAACGTGTAAAAATGCCAGAGGTAGCTCCAGAAGTAAGAAAACTTTCTTTTACAGAACAAGTTATCGGTTATAATGAAGAAGAGGCCCGAAGAGAAGCTTCCCGTTGTCTTGAATGTAAACTCTGCGAAGAGGCCTGCCCAGCACATCTTAAAATTTCTGAATACATTAAAGCCATTTATGAAGGCTTGCCTGAAAAGTCGCTTAAAGTTATCTTTGAAGACAATCCCATCCCTGCTATTTGCGGAAGGATCTGCATGAAGCATTGCGAGGCAGCTTGTTCATTGCGGCTCCGCGGAGAACCTCTTTCAATCAGGTGGTTAAAGAGATACGCATCAGATGCCATTAGAGACTATCAATCAGCATTAGAGCAAGAACCCGCCAAAGCCACAGGTAAAAAGGTCGCTGTCATCGGAGCTGGACCCGGAGGTTTATCTGTAGCCTACTTTCTTACTCTGAAAGGCCATAAAGTTGTTGTATTCGATGAGTTGCCGGGCGGGGGCGGTATGATGAGGGTTGGTCCTCCCGTTTACCGGCTACCTATCGAGAGTATCGATAAAGATGTAAACTACATCAAATCTCTAGGCGTTGATTTCAAGTTTAACACCCGAGTGGGCAGGGATGTTTCATTCAAAGACCTTCTAGAAAACTATGATGCCGTATACTTGGGAATAGGAAACACAGTAAGCCGTTCCACGAGAGTAAAAAATTCCGAGAAATGCATTCTAGCGATTGATTTTTTGAGAGAAAATAAAATAGGGAAACCCTATCAAGTCACTAAGGACATTATTGTTGTTGGAGGTGGAAATGTGGCTATGGATGTCTCCCGGGAAGCTCTGAGACTTCAGTGTATGCAGTATCCAGGAGAAACAGTTATCACAAAAACAGTTTCTTTAGAGGATTGGGATGAACTTCCAGCCAGTGAAGATGAAATCAAAGAAGCCCTGGAAGAAGGGATACAATTTAATCCTGGGTGGGGTCCTAAAGAAGTTGCCCTTGATGATAAGGGGAATATTAAAGGGCTACTTTGCAAAAAAGTGAAACGTGTTTTTGATGAAGAAGGCCGATTTGCTCCCACTTTCTATGAAGACCAGTTGAAGTTTTTGGAAGGAAATATGATCATTGAAGCCATAGGCCTGGCTCCTGATTTCTCATTCATACCTAAAGATCTGTTCGACAGATTGAAATTCACCCCAAGAAGAAAAGTTGAAGTCGACAGCGGCGGAATGACTTCTATTCCCGGACTATTTGCGGGGGGAGACATCGTGAATATCAATTTGGATGCCGTTACGGCCATTGCTGATGCAAAAAAGGCAGCAGAGGGAATTCATAAATTTATCTCAAAATAAATTCACAACTCTGATTTTCCTAAGCTTCTTTTCTTATTCTCTCAAAATACATGGCAAAAGAACGATAGAGATAATGTATCCGTTTCCCAAAAAGAACAATCAATAAAGCCCATTGGGCAAGAATAATTAAATGAACTATATATAACCATGTATTGCTTTGGATCAATCCTGTATCCACAAAAACTCGGACTAGAAATGCCGTTAAGGCCATTAAGAAAATCCATATAACAAAGAACCAATTGGTCGGATGTGAAAATTTGCTGACTTCTTGAATTCCTACTTTGATGTCTTTTTTAACCCGTTTCAGCAGCTTCCTGGTCTTTCTTCCTGGACATAAACATCTCTTTTATTCGGAAATTTCAGGGTTTTCTTTCCTGATTGAACCGTAGCCATCTTGAACGGCTCAATCTTTGAGTAATCCACCCCAGCTTTTGTCTACTCAGACTTGCCCTTCTCCTCGGACATATCAGGCCTCCTTGGCTAGCTCTTCCAGATCAGCTTTTGAAGGATAGTTGGGAATAACCGCAATTGTTTTGCCTTTGTATTCGAATATCTGTTTATCATCGTCTATAATCTCTCCGATTACCTCTGCTTTGGGCCCTTTCGAACGGACAGTTGTCAATACTTCATCAACATCTTCCTCTTCCACTTGGAATGCCATCCTTGCCTGGGTCTCACAGATCATGATTTCTTCCGGTGTGATGTCATCAACTTTTACAGGGACAGCAGATAAATCCACTTTTGCCCCGAATCCGCCATATCTTGCTGATTCACAAACAGCTGCACCAATGCCGGCCGCTCCTAAATCAGAGCAGGCCTTGATTTTTCCGGTTTGAAAAGCGGCCAGGCTTGCTTCCAAAATCTGCCTTTCCTCCTTAAACAGAGCCAGAGCAGGTCTCATCTCTTGAACCAACCCCGCCCTGTAGAGGGTATCGTTGCCGTCATTTGAGGTTTCGCCGACGATTATGATTTTATCACCTGCGGATTTTGCCGGTTTGGTCAGGGGCTTTGCCGTTACCAACTTGCCCAATACTGAAACCACAACGGCAGGAACAATATCTGAAAATGAGGTTGAAAAACCACCGCCAATAATGAAGACATCCATGGCTCTGCACATGTCATTGAGTCCTTTGACCATCAAATCAACTCTTTCTTTGCTTGTCATTTCCACACATTTTCCGCAGGTGCATTTTCCCTTAAACCCGCATGGGCCCACAAGCACCTTTTCATGCAGGGGCCGGGTTCCGATAAAGTTCATAAGAAAAATCGGGCGGGCACCCATGGCCAGAACATCCCGCATAGCTCCACTGGCTCCAGTGGCGGCAGCATCATAAGGCCGCGGCACACAAGGAGAACAATGGCTTTCCATCTTGGCCACAAATGACCCCTGTGTATCAGGAAAATTGAAGACAGCTGCATCATCTCCCGGTCCTACCACCAGTGCCTGGGGGAAGGTTTTACTGACCTGGTTATTTAATGCTTCGATGGCTTCAAAATCAATAGCCTGGTCGATATTATGATGCAGATGTAAAAATAAAGCATGGGTCAATGCCTTCTCGATGGTGTTCATTGATTGACCTCCTTAAGATTGAATGTTTTCAGAATTAGTCCAAAATTTCAACAGCGGTTAATGACAGAATGTAACATAGACAAATTTTCACGATAATAATTTGCTTTTTTTGTTGATGGTGATTTTTACTCAAGTTCATCAAATTTTCACTCTCTAAGCAACTACCATAAAAATAGTACCTAAGAAGAACATATATTTCAACAATAAATCTGCAGGAAAGTAAGAATCTTTTAGAATTCGACTATAAAAAGCCTTTATTGGATACACTTTTCCCTGAACTGATTATTAAGAATTCTTCATGTATATTCTATCCTTTCCTAAAGATAAGAATCTGGTTTTCTGCTGCGGTGGTTGAATATGCATTTTAGTTCTCATTTTTCCATTCAACCATCGTGGGGAAATACAGATAACGGCAAAAAGGATGCCAAGGACAATTAAAAACTGCACTTGGTGGGCAGAAACGTCTCACAAGCCGCAGAGATGCTAAAAAATGCCAAAGATCAGCCGGACTTCTGCTTGGTCAAATAGAAAATCATGAAAAATAATCGGCTGGAGCCTCGGAGTCCAAGAGGAATTCCTGCGAGACCATATGAGGGGGGGGAGCTCTCTCTGCGACAAATGTCAGCTTGAGGTGTTGGATGATCCTGTCGATCACCGCATAGTCGGTGATGAAAGCGATGATGCGCATCCGGATCTGGCATCGAGGGCAGAGGAGTGGGTCCACTTCGTAGACTTTTCTTATCATCTCTGCCCACCCGCGGCGGGGGATCATGTATCAAGAAACGTACCAGGCCTTGCTGTAAAAGCTTCGTACCCGATAAGAAAGGAATTAGCACAAAAGCCACTTCGGACTCGGAGACCAGACTATCAACGGGAGTTAACTCTCAGAAAAAAGAAGTAGATAAAAAGATAAAAACTGGACAGGATTGACATGATGAACTGGATAAGAAAATGGCCTCAATTGGTGCTGATTTTGCTGTTTGTCCTGATAGCACAATTCACGAAGGTTTTGATTTAGTGATAGAAAAATCGCCACTTCCCTGGCTTCATATTGCTGAAGAAGTTGCAAAGAAAGCAAAACAAAGCGGCTATAAAAAATTAGCAATTACTGGCACAAAATATTTGATGGAAGGACCGGTTTATCCAACAGCTCTAAAAAGGTTTAGCATTATGTTTGAAATTCCTGTTAAGCCGATCCGAGAAAAAATTGATAAAATAATTTTCAAAGAATTCGTGAATGGTATTTTTTATGAAAAATCCAGGCTCTACTTTAATGAAGTAATAAAAGAATTGAAATAGGCTGGTTGCGATGCTGTTTTGCCTGGCTTTACTAAAATTCCTTTACTTGTAAATCCTGATGATTGTCCTTTGCCAACATTGGATTATACGCGCTTATTGGCAAGAGCAGCTTTGAAGGGAAAACAAAAGGAGCAGA
>CAZEQD010000026.1:0-10811 GCA_964514305.1 uncultured Eubacteriales bacterium | reverse complement strand
GGCCACTTTTTCCCAAACAATTAAGGAGCTAAGTCATGAGATGATTTTAATTCCTGGTGGCGAATTTACCGTGGGTAAAGATAAAAAGGGAGATAAACAACCTGAACATAAGATTATTCTCGGCTCATTTTACATAGATAAATACGAAGTATCAAATGCTCAGTATTTTAAATTCTGCCAGGAAATAGGGAGAAAACTTTCCGAGTTTTTGGGAAAAAAATATCGTTTCGGAATGGATTTTCCCAATCACTCGGTAGTAGGAGTAAATTGGAAAGATGCAGAGGCTTATGCAAAGTGGGCAGGAAAAAGACTGCCGATAGAAGCTGAATGGGAATATGCAGCAAGAGGAGGATTGGTGGAAAGAGATTATCCCAACGGGGAGGCTATTGATTCGACAAAGGAAAATTACACAGTAAAAGGAAAATATAAAGTAACTGTCGCATAGAATTTGAAATAGATTTGAAAGCTCGGTATCATCTAAAATTGATATTATAAATTCGTTTGGGATTTTTTCATATCTTATAATGTTTTTAAAATAAAATCAGAAGAAGTCAACCAACTGAAGATTTTAAAAGGAGTCACCTATGGAGCACCAAACACAAATTTTAATCGTAATGATAAGCTATTTGAGCCTATTAATTCTTTGGGGGCTTTACCAGGGACGAAAAGTAAAGAACAATGTTGATTATGCAATCGCTGGTAGAAATTTACCCGGTTGGGTGGCTGCATTATCGGAAAGGGCAACAGGGGAATCTTCTTGGGCGTTATTGGGTTTGCCTGGCGCTGCTTATGCAACAGGATTAACTGAAATTTGGACAGCATTAGGGTGCGTGGTTGGTATCATTACAGCCTGGGCGCTGATTGCCTGGCGTATGCGGGATGAGGCAGAGAATTTTCAAATTAATACGTTTATGGATTATATTGCCAAACGGCACGGTGATACAGGACAATGGATTCGGGTGGTCGGAAGTCTGACTATTGTGTTCTTTTTCTTTTTTTATGTTGGCGCACAATTTATCGGTGGTGGAAAAACGCTGCACACAATGTTTAATCTCAACGTTAACCTAGGAATGCTGATAACAGCAATGATAATTGTGCCTTACACAATTTATGGCGGTTTTAGAAGTGTGGTTTATACAGATGTGATTCAGGCAATTGTTATGATCACGGCGTTAGTTATTGGTCCAATTGTTGGGATTATATATTTGATGAATAATGTCGATCCTAACCTTTTTGCCAATACTATTCCAGCGGCATTGAGCAAAGCCGGCTCCAATTATACATCATTAACCGGCGCCACATCCGGTTTCGCAGCAGGAATTGTGATTATGGGCGGCTTTTCCTGGTTTTTCGGATATTTGGGAGGTCAGCCGCAATTGAGTATGCGCTTCATGGCCATAAAAGATCCGGTTCAGGCGAAAAAGGGCAGGAATATCGGCATTGCGTGGACAGTGATTGCTTACATTGGCGCGTTAGCCTTGGGCTGGATCGGCATTTCTTTATTTGGACCTACCGGATTGGAAGACCAGGAATATGTTATGCCGGCAGTGATTCTGAAAATTTTTCCACCAGCCATTGCTGGCTTGTTAATTACCGGCGCCATAGCGGCAATGATTTCAACGGCAGATTCGTTGCTCATTTTGTCAGCAACAGAGCTGTCGGGAAATTTAATCAAATCAAAGAAAGGTAAAGGAGAAGGTCTAAAACATGGCAGAATAGTTACTGCAATATTGGCAGTACTCGCGCTGGGATTGGCATATGTATCACCGACCAAATTAATTTTTACACTTGTTGGTTATGTATGGGCAGGAATCGGCTGTACATTTTCGGTTGTGATTTTGTTGACGTTATTCTGGAAAAAATTTCATGGCAAAGCAGCTTTGATAACAATTATTACCGGAATGCTGTTTACTATTGTGTGGATCAGCACAGGATTGGATGAAAAAATCATTACTGCCCGAGTGATGACATTTTTTGTGGCGGGAGTTGTGGCTGTTATTGCTACGAAGGTTATTCGGAAAACTGAGTAAATAAATTTCGCATTACGCTAAATAGCTACCGGCGGGTGGCTTTTGTGAAGTGTGTAGCCCGCGGTTTCCAATCAAGGGCAAAGCTTCCGCTTCTCGTGTCCGAACTCATATCCGTACTTCGGAGCTAAAGTATTGCCGAGGCTCAGCCTTTAGGCTATATTAAAGTACATAAACTAACGAGAGGAGTAACAGATGTGACCATCGAGTATGTTATTAGCGAGGAAATCTTCACTTTGTATCCGGGATATGAACGTGGGGTAGTGGTCATTGATGGCGTGCAGAACGGCGACTCGCCGCTAGAGTTGGGAGAAATGTTGCGTGACACAGAATCTTATATTCGAGAAACTTTGTCCCTAGAGACACTCACTGCACATCCCCGTATCGCGGCGTGGCGGGAGGCTTATCGCAAATTCGGTGCAAAGCCGAGTAAGTTCCGCTCCTCCATTGAGTCTTTGGTGCGGCGAGCTTTGCGCGGCAAACAGCTCCCCACAATCAACGCCCTGGTGGATATTGGAAATATCCTTTCGTTGCGCCATCTTGTCCCCACAGGCGGACATGCCCTCGATGAGGTGACTCAAGATTTGGCATTACGTTTGGCTACAGGTGAAGAAACCTTCACTCCCTTTGGCTCGGAGCAGATGGAACATCCCGACCCAGGAGAAGTAATATTCGCGGAAGGCAATGTCGTGCTCACCCGCCGCTGGACATGGCGGCAAGCTGTACACACGATCACTTTGCCGGAAACAAAGATCATCGAGTTTAATGTGGATGGCCTGCCTCCGGTAACACATGCAGACGTCGTAGCTGTGTGTGAAGCCGTGCAATCGCTGGTGACGCGATTTTGCGGTGGGACCTCTCGCTATGAGATCCTAAACAAGGCCCACCCGAGGATGCAGCTTATTCCATAGAATTAGAAAAGGAAGGAGGCGTTATAGAAAGTACTTGCATCACATCATCATAGAAGAATTTGGTTTTCTCTTGCGCTGGCTGAGTATGAATTTTAGTTCTCATTTTCCCATTCAACCATGGTCAGGAAATACAGATAACGGCAAAGAGGACGTCAAGGACAATTGCAGGTCTTTGCTGGTGGGCAGAAACGACTCACAAGCCGCAGTCCAAATAGCGCTCTACTACTTCCTTGATGATGGGACGGAGGAAGCCGTAATCTTTCTCGAAACGGCTCTCATATTCATTGGCCCATATCTGGCTTTCCTTTCCAGGCTCAATGAGCTGGACAATCAACTTGGCCGTATCGCCATACTTCTGAAAGCTGCCTTCTTGTCCAGACAATGGGGAGGGAGTCACTCATCCATTTACATTTTTTTCTGCTCCAAATAAGATATCCCTATATTTATTTTATTTTCATTTATTATCACGTAGTTAGATAAGAAACTAAGAAACATAATAAATAGTGAAGGCGGCTCTTTTTCAATTTTAAAGCATCTGCGCTCTTAGGGGCTCCTATGATCATGCATTGAGCTTATAAACTAAGAAATTGGGTAAATAGATGAACTGTTACCAGTTTTCTCCAGGTTTTTGTTTTTCTCCAGTTTTATCTTAATTATCAGTTTTAGTAAAATTCTTAAAATTGACAAAAAAGTCCCCCCTCCTTATCATCAATAATAGAGGTGAGAAATGAAAGGAAAAGCATTTAAAGTTTTTAGTGTAATTTTCTTTTTGTTTTTAGGGGTAATGCTGTTTTCGGCTCATCTAAAGGAAAGCTCTAAGAAGGAAGTTAATCCCCCTCATCCTTACACTGTTGTGGATACAGGGCAGAAAAAATGTTATGACAATTTTAAAGAGATTCCCTGCCCAAAAACCGGACAGCCTTTCTACGGTCAGGATGCCCAATATAAAGGATATGAGCCTCATTATGTCGACAATGGCAATGGGACTATAACTGATGTTAACACTGGATTGGTATGGACTAAGGGATTGGATTGGGATGAAAATGGAGTAATAAACTACAAAGATAAAATGTCCTACAAAGAGGCATTGAAATGGGTGAAAAAGAAAAACAAGGAAAAATACCTTGGCTCCAGTGATTGGCGTCTTCCATCAATTAAGGAGCTCTATTCACTTATTCAATTTAGCGGCATTGACCCTGATCCTCGTAGTATTAAAACAAAAAAATTAATTCCTTTTATCAACAAAGACTACTTTGATTTTGCCTACGGAGATACAAGCTCTGGTGAGCGAATAATTGATGCTCAATTTGTCTCATCCACCAAATATGTAAGTAAAACTATGATGGGGGCTGAAACTGTATTTGGGGTCAATTTTGCCGATGGGAGAATTAAAGGATATCCAGCAGGGCCAATGCCCGGTCGTCGTGAGGATAAACAATTTTATGTTTATCTGGTAAGGGGAAATCCAAATTATGGAAAAAACGATTTTATTGATAATGGAGACGGGACAATTACAGACAGGGCTACAGGGCTGATGTGGGCCAAGGATGATAGTGGTTATGGAATGACATGGAAAGAAACACTGGCCTGGATTGAGAAAAAAAACAAGGAAAAATACCTTGGCTATAGTGACTGGCGTCTCCCCAATGCCAAGGAACTTCAGTCAATAGTGGATTATAGCCGTTCACCTGATACAACCGATTCTCCGGCAATTTCGCCAATTTTTAAATGCAATCCAATAAAGAATGAGGAAAATAAGCCTGACTATGGCTTTTACTGGACAAGCACAACTCATGTGGGACAACACGGAGGTGGTAGAAGTGCCGTTTACATCTCCTTTGGAAGAGCATTAGGCTGGATGAGAAAACCCGGCCCCACCAGGAGTCATGTTCTTATGGATGTTCACGGAGCAGGTGCTCAAAGGTCTGATCCAAAGGCAGGAAATCCAAAGAATTTTCCCTATGGGAGAGGGCCTCAGGGTGATGTGATAAGAATATACAATTTCGTCCGCTTAGTAAGAGGAGGTTTTCTTCTGCCGCAGGTTCCACAGCCTGTCTACAAGTAGCCCGAATCGATCCTTAAAATAAAGCAAATAGCCAGGCCCGACCCCCTTCGTCATAAAATAACCATTTTATATTTTTGCTGCTTTTCGTTAGATTTATTATAATTTTTTGGCTGTATCATAGCCATCCCTAATTGCATCTTGAGCATTGCCAACTTTCTTGGCATCACCAATGACATAAGCTGGCATTTTGCCTTTTAACTCTTTTTCCAAAGGATTATAGCTTTTCATGCTAGTCGAGACGACAATTATATCTATATCTTTAAATCTTATTTCATTCCCACTTTTTTCTGCATACACAGTTCTGCCTTCAATTTTTTTTATATGAGTGTGATCACTGAAAACAGTTCCCTTTTCTTTCATCATTTTAAGAGATAGTGACTTGGCAATTATTTCCATGTCTTCACCAAAATTAGTTGTGCGCTTGACAATTATGATTTTATTATTTCTGGGAATTAAGGCTGTAGCAATATCAACCCCCACCAGCCCACCACCGATAATTAATACTTTTTTGTTTTCTGGTAAATTGTCCTCAAGCAAAATATCAGCCCAATAAAACTTATTTAATCCTGGAATAGCTGGCACGGCAGGCTGGGAACCAGTAGCCAAAATAACTCCATCATAATTTAGAATAAGATCTGATTTGGTAGCTTCCTTAAAAATTATATTTACCTTATTGTTTTTCAATTCTTCCACAAAATATGGAATTAGTTTGGCCATTGATTTTTTATTGGGGGTTAAAGGAGCAAAAATAAATTGTCCTCCCAGTCTATTTTTCTCATAAAGGTCAACCACGTGTCCTTTTCTCTTTAGTGTTAAAGCGGCCTCCATTCCAGCTAATCCTCCTCCGACAACTGCGTATTTTTTTATTTTTTTGGCCGGTTTAATTACTTCTTTCTCTTTTCCTACTTCAGGATTGACCAGACATTGAAGTCCCTGGCCTGATTTCACTCCCCCTAAACAGCCTTCAATACAGGCTAAACAGGGTCTTGCTATACCCTCAACTTTACCCAAATATTTGCCAATAAAATCTGGATCTGCTATGAGGGCCCTGCCTACAGCTAAATAATCAGCAGAATATTCTGTTTTTATTTTTTCTATATCCTCGAAAGTATTTATTCGGCCGACAAATATAACAGGAATAGTTAACTCCTTTTTAATGTTTTTGGCCATTTCCCAAGTTTTCCCTTTGGGGACAAACATATGTTGAAAGAACCAAGGCGGCGTCGAACAGACAGTTCCTGCCGAAACGTGAACCGCTTTTACGCCTTTCTTCTCGAGAATTCTGGATAAGGCAATCATTTCTGGCAATTTTATGCCTTCAGGAATCATTTCATCACCACTTATTCTGACGATTAGGGGTAAATCTACAGCCTTTAGGACCGCCTCTAGAACTTGAAGGGGAAATCTAATCCTGTTCTCAAAGCTTCCACCAAATTCATCATTTCTGTCATTAACATAAGGAGAAATAAACTGGGCCAGAAGATATCCATGACCGAATTGCAATTCTATAAAGTCAAACCCAGCTTTTTTGGCCCTCACAGCTGCTTGGGTGAATAGATTAATGGCTTTTTCCATATCTTCTCTGTCCATTCTTTTTGGACGTGCCCCACCATTTTCACAGGCTCTGTCTGTCGAAGATAGAAAATAATTACCCGGAAGGTTAGGATTGGCCATTCTCCCAGGATGGTTAAGGTGGGCAATAGCTTTTGCGCCTGATTTATGAATAGTAGCCACTAAATTTTGAAGTCCTTTTATTTTGTCTTCGCTATCAATGCCCATTTGTGTTGGCAGCTCTCTTAAGCCTTTATCGATATAAAAAGGTTCGGGGATAACTGCGCCTAAGTAACGAGCCCTTCTTTCATAAAAAGCAAGATGCCTCTCAGTTACTGTACCACTTGCGTCGCTATAACCTATTTTGATAGGAGCAAAGATAAATTGATTTTTTAAAGCCAGCATTTTTCTACCTCCTTGATGACTTCTGCCAATGCTTCTTGAATGTTCACTTTTCTCAGCTATAAAGCTTGGAATTATGATATAAAACTTTTAACTATCTGCCAGATTTGCTTTATATTTTTAGCTGAGGGAGCGCTTGTATATTCAACTACAGAAAGTCCCTCCATTTGAGCCTCAGTTATCTTTTGGTCGTAAGGAATAACTCCTATAAATTCGGCCTTGTAATTCGGGCTTAATAATCTTATTTTTTCAGTTATTTCCATGTTCAAATCATATTTATTGACAACAATTCCAGATGGAATTTGGAAGTGGGCTGTTACTTCTAAGATACGAACTAAATCATGAATCCCAGAGACAGTTGGTTCAGTAACTACTAAGGCATAGGTGGCCCCGGTTAAGGAGGCAATTACAGGACAACCTGTACCAGGAGCGCCATCTATTATTGCTTCATTTTTTTTATGCTGCTCAGCAAGTTCGGCTTCTTTGTTTCTTACCAAGGTTACTAATTTTCCCGAATTTTCTTCAGCCGCCCCCAATCTTGCATGACTCATTGGACCGAACCTTGTCTCTGAAACAAACCATTCTCCATTAACAGCATCTTCCACTTTTATAGCTTTATCATCACAGACAAGATAACAAACTCCGCATCCCTCACAAGCAATATTATCAATAATAAATCGGGATTTATTAATAAAACTTTCTTCCCTTATAGCCAAAAATCTACATGCTTCCTTACACTTTCCACAACCCGTACATTTATCCTGTATTATTTCAGCCACTACGCTACCGCTAAATTTCCCTTTATCTTTAATTTGGGGATTTAAAATAAGATGTAAATCTGCTGCATCAACATCGCAGTCAGAAATTACTATCTCTTTAGCTAGAGCTGCAAAAGAAGCAGCCACAGAAGTTTTGCCTGTTCCCCCTTTGCCACTTATTATGACCAGCTCCTTAGGCCTTTTTGCTTTAGGAATTACTTGTTTCTCTTCTTTGCGAACGATTTTTTGATCTTTAAAATGCTTTTTTATTTTAGCTTTTTTTACTGTTCTTTTTTTCTTGCTTATTTTAATTAGCTTGTCAGCTATATTTTCAAATAATTCGTTATATTGAGGGAGCTTTTCTACTACAAGTTCTCCTTTTGAATATATTTCTGCTATTTTACGGTCGTCAGGAATTTCTCCTATAATCTCTAAATTCTGACGGTGGCAATACTTCTTTAGATTATCATCTCTATATCGAGCCCGATTGATGATAATAACAGGTTCCTGTCCTATCTCTCGAGACATTTCTACTGCTAATTTTAGATCATTAATACCAAAAGGAGTAGGGTCAGTAACAAGAAGACACAAATCAACATCTTTTACTGTCTCTACCACAGGACAAGCAGTGCCTGGAGGAGAGTCAAGGATATTAATTCCTTCTCCTATGAAGTTCCTTACATGTTTAATCAGCCTTGGAGACATGCCTCCTTCTGCAGTTCTAAGAAGAGCGTAATGAAAATCAATTGACTTGCTTTTTCCATGCCTGACAATACCTATTTTTCTTTCTTTTTCAATAATGGCATCTACAGGGCAGATTATTATACAGGCGCCGCATACATGACACAGTTCATTAAAAAATAGGACTTTATCTTTTAGAACGGCGATAGCATTATAATGACAAACTTCAGCACATTGGCCACAGTTGATACATTTTTCCTCATCAACACCAGCAGGAGATAAAAGCTTAATATCTTCTTCCTTATAAATTTGAGGCTTTAGAAAAAGGTGTCCATTTGGCTCCTCAACGTCACAATCTAGATACCGGACATTTTCTCCTCTTTTGGCAAGAGTAATAGCTATATTGGTAGCTATAAAAGTTTTGCCTGTTCCCCCCTTCCCGCTCGATATAGCTATTTTAGTGACCATCAGTTATCCAAATTATATTTCTTTTCACCAGCAAGTTCCCTTTTGGTGTTAAGTGTTCTTTTTGCTTTCTTTCCAAAATGATTTCTCTTTCCCACTTTGAGATCTTCATGGTTAATTACTCCTTTCTTGAAATTCAATACATAGCCGTTATTGTAGTCTTCATCGTGAAGAAGCTTTCTGAAGAATTTATCAATTAGGGAAAAACCGGCTTCTTCTACTTCTTTAATGATGTCTTTTAATTCTAGATTAGCTAACTCCATAAGAGGATAGTCGTTTTTGTGATGTTTAGGATAAAGGGAGAGAATACCTTTGGGCTTCAAAACTCTTCGGAATTCATTGTAAATTGTTTTTCTTTCTTTTAGATAATGAATAACATCATAACATAAAACAAAATCTAAAGATTCTTCTGGCAGAGGAATTTTTGATTCTTGGTTTATGATTTCTATATTTTTTATTTTTTTCCTTTTTATTAGTTTAACCAGTTCTTCGAGAGCTTCATTGTCTTTATCTTCTGCATATACTTTCCCCTTTTCACCAGTGATTTTTGCGGCAGGAAGGGTATAATGCCCTTCTCCACAACCAAAATCTAATATAATCTGGCCTTTTCTAAGCCCAATACTTTTTAAAAAATCCTCTCCATCTTTCTTTAACCATTTTTCGAGGTTAGATTCCATCCCTATCTCCGCCATGTTAACAAAACTTTAATGCCTTCCTCTTCTCCATCCCTTTCCATGCCTTCCATGTCCTTTTCCTCTTCTTCTACCAAATGGGGGCTCATTTCTGAAAAAATTGTTGGCCAATCTTTTTATGGTGCTTAAAAATATATCTCCGGATTTAATTGGCTGCTGTTTTTGTTGTTTTTCAATCCAGAATGATTGTTCAGGTTGAGGAATATTTGGATTTACGTAAGTTGGAGGAGATTCTTTTCTTTTTGTTATGGGAACTTCTTTATCGAGAATTTGATAAATTGCATTGACTGGACATTCATTCATGCACTTCAGGCATTCCGTACATTTATTATTATCAATTACAGCTTTATCTTGGATGGTTGTTATGGCTTCTGTAGGGCAAACCTGCATACAAAGTCCGCAGCCTGTGCATTTTTCTCTATCAACAAATAACGGCATTGGTGGATCTCTTTAAATTGAAATTTTCTAATAATGAGACTTTTTTCATTTGATTATAAATAACTTATTAGTTTTTTCTCTAATACATCCTGGGGTAAGGCACCGATTATGCTTTCTATATTCTGGCCATCTCTAAAAACAAGCAAGGTAGGGATTGACATTATTCCAAACCGGGCTGCAATTTCTTTATTGTGGTCAATGTTTAATTTGGCAAATGTTATTTTTCCCTTATATTGCCTAGCTAGATTTTCTATTATGGGGTGAACCATTAAACAAGGAGCACACCACTCTGCCCAGCAATCAATTACTAAAAATGGGTATTTTTTTATAGCTTGATCAAAGTTGAGGGTATTTAAGACAATAGGGTAGTCTGGGTTGTTAATAAGCATTTTTTTCTTCTTTTCTTCTTCTTCTATCTCAGCCAGAATTGAATTTTTGTTTGATGCCCCGTAGGAAATGACTTGGTAAAGAAGTTTTTCTTCAGAAATGAAACCAGAGATTAAAGAATCTTTGTTTTCATTGATTATAACGGAGGGTAAAGAATGTATATTGAAGTTTTTTACTCTCTCTATTGCTTCTTCTGATTCTACCGAGCGGCTAATGACTTTATCTGGCAACTCTATTGCTATCTGATTGCTCAAAAGGACCGCTTGACTTGATGCAGAAGAGTCAAAGCTGAAATAAGTTTCTATTAGTATATTTTTATCTATATTTTTTAACTTTTCTCTTAAGGAGTTTTTTAGTCCGCTTTTTCTTTGAGAAACAAGAGATATGGTCTCAATTAATGTGCTTGATATCTGACCTGCAGGTGCTCCCCAATA
>CAZEQD010000025.1:0-29379 GCA_964514305.1 uncultured Eubacteriales bacterium | reverse complement strand
AAGGGCAGGTGGCGAAATTGGCATACGCGCTAGGCTTAGGACCTAGTTCCTGTTGAAGGAGTGCGGGTTCGAGTCCCGCTCTGCCCACATTATAAATTTAAGGAAAGAGATATTATCTGATGAAGAGTAACCTCAAAGAACTTAATCAGTGCCAAAGAGAAATCGAAATTGAAATCGAGCCTGAAGAAGTTTCTCGAGAATTAGAAAAAATTCTCTCAGATTATTCCCGAAAAGCAAAAATACCTGGCTTCAGGCCAGGCAAAGTCCCCAAAGATATTATTAAAAGGATGTTTTACCCTGAAATTAAAGATTCTCTAATAAATGCTTTAGCCCCTAAAGTTTTAAGACAAGAAATTAAAAATCTGAATTTAAATTTGATAGGTTCTCCAGTAATCAACAACATTTTTTTTAAAGAGGGAGAGCCGTTTCGGTTCAAAGCCAAATTTGAAATATGGCCTGAAATAAACCTTCCCGATTACAACCAGATAAAAGTGAAGAAGAAAAAAATTTCAGTCTCGGCTGAAGAAGTTAACAAATCCCTTGAAGATCTCCGCTTAAAATCTTCACACTATGTGCCAGTAGAAGATAGGGGAGTGGTTCCTGGAGATTATGTAATAGTGGAAATAAAAGGTAAGGATCTCTATACAAAAAGATTCTTGCCTACAGAAAAAATGGCGGTCATCGCTGACGATCCTCAAAATGATAAAACATTCAACCAGAAATTATTGGGATTGAAGCCCGGTCAAGAGGCTAATTTTACTCTAACTTATCCTCATCAATCAAAAAACAAAAGATTAGCCGGCAAAAAAATCGAATATACGATGAAAATAATCTCTATAAAAGAGAAAAAAATCTCAGCTTTAAATGATGATTTAGCCAAAGAATTAGGAGAATATGATAGTTTAAAAGATTTGAAAGAAGAAATTAAAGTTAACCTCTTAGCCAAAAAGCAAAGAGAATCTAAGGAGCAAGTGGCTCAAGAAGTGATAAAAAAAATAGCAGCTCAGATAAAAGTGGACCTGCCCGAAAGCTTAGTAGCTGAAGAAACTGAAGCCATTGTTCAAAAAAGGCTTTCTTCTAAATCAAGTTCAAATTTAAAAGAAGAAGAAAAGGCTGAGCTCAAAACCGAAGCCGAAAAACAAGCTAAGGAAAATATTTTAAACCAGCTAATCCTTAACAAAATTGCTGAAAAGGAAAAAATAGATATTTCTGAAGAAGAAATTAACCAAGAATTGCGGGCCATTGCCAAAGCCAACAATTATCCCCTGGCTAAAGTCATTGAAGCCTTTAATCAAAAAGGAAGACGGCAAGAATTAAAGGAATCCCTTTTGCTCAAAAAGACGGTTGACTTTTTGGCTGATAAAGCTATAATAGAATAAAAAAACTTTTATGACTTTAATCCCCTTTATTATAGAAAATGATGGCAAAAGCGAGCGAGCTTATGATATTTATTCTCGCCTTCTTAAGGACAACATTATATTTATCGGATCAGAGATAAATGATGATTTGGCCAACCTGGTTATTGCCCAGCTCCTCTTTCTTGAAGCGGAAAAGCCTGAGAAAGAAATTTCTCTTTATATAAATTCGCCAGGAGGAAGCATAACTTCTGGCTTAGCCATATATGATACGATGCAGTTTATTAATTCAGATATTGTTACTATTTGCGTAGGTCAGGCGGCCAGTATGGCCGCTGTCTTGCTGGCTGCAGGTACCCCTGGCAAACGATACTCACTGCCCAATGCCAGAATTATCCTTCATCAGCCAAGCGGTGGCTATCATGGTCAAGCCTCTGATGTGGCCATTCAAGCCAAAGAAATTCTACGCATAAGAGAAAATATTCACCAAATATTGACTAAACACACCAATCAGCCCAAAAAAAAGATTGAAGTTGATATTGAGAGGGATTTTATCATGACTCCGCAACAAGCCAAAGATTACGGGATTATCGATGCTATAATCGAAAATAGAAAACAATCAAAGAATTAGGTAGGTTCTTATAACATCATTCCCAAATAAGAGTTAAACATGGATGATCGTTACCAACAAGGAATCAATACTTCAGCCAGGTGCAGCTTTTGCAACCGAGTCCAATCACAGGTTAAAAAATTAATTGCAGGACCAGGCGGAGTTTATATTTGCGATAACTGCGTCGAATTAGCTCACTCTGTGATTTTTGCCGAAAGGTTAGAGGAGCAGAGGACTGAACCTAATTTTCCTACTCCTCTTGAAATAAAGAATGCGCTGGACGAATACATTATTGGCCAAGAACAGGCAAAAAAAAGAATATCAGTGGCTGTTTATAACCATTATAAACGGATTATTTCCAAAAAAAATATTTCCCAGGATGTGGAATTAACAAAGAGTAATATCCTTCTCATCGGGCCAACAGGTACAGGGAAAACCTTAATGGCCCAGACTTTAGCCAAAATCCTCTCAGTTCCTTTTGCCATAGCCGATGCTACTTCTTTAACTGAAGCCGGTTATGTGGGTGAAGACGTAGAAAATATTATTTTAAAACTTTTCCAAGCTGCTAAAAGAAACATTGAAAAAACTCAAAAAGGAATTGTTTATATTGATGAAATAGATAAAATCAGCCGCAAAAGCGACAGCCCTTCTATAACCAGAGATGTTTCCGGGGAAGGCGTTCAACAAGCTCTTCTCAAAATTATTGAAGGCACTGTAGCCAACATCCCGCCTCAAGGAGGCCGAAAACATCCTTACCAGGAATGTATCCCTATTGATACTACAGATATACTCTTCATCTGTGGCGGGGCCTTTATTGGCCTTGATAAAATCATTTCTCAGAGGATAGGTAAATCAGCTGTTGGCTTCAAATCAGAACTTATCCACCGAGACCATGGCTCTTTAGAGGAAATTTATAATAAGCTAATGCCTCAGGATTTAATCAAATACGGATTGATTCCAGAATTAGTAGGAAGAATTCCGGTAGTGGCTACTTTTTCTGATCTGGATGTTAAAGATCTAGTAGACATCTTAACTAAGCCTAAAAATGCCATCGTCAAGCAGTTCCAAAAATTGTTTGAAATGGAAGGAGTTAAGCTCGAATTCACCAAAGAGGCCTTAGTAGCTATCGCTCAGAAATCTCTGGCCAAAAAATTAGGAGCCAGGGGTCTAAGGAGCATAATCGAGGACTTAATGCTTGATATCATGTTTTATCTTCCTTCCTATAAAAAAACAAGCAAACTTAAAATCACTAAAAAAATGGTTGAAAGAAATGAACTAAATTTTAAAATTTTAAAACAAGCTGTTGGAGTTTAAAAATGAGAAATGTCAATGATTCTTCTGATATCTTAAAAAATATTCCTCTAATTCCTTTGCGGGATTTAGTTGTTTTTCCCTCAACTCTAGTTCCCTTCATCATCGGCCGCCCTTCTTCTATAAAAGCCTTAGAAATAGCTATAGATAAAGAAAAAGAAATATTCCTTTCAGCTCAAATCGATGCTTCTCTTAATGATCCAACTCCTAAAGATATTTATTCTCTGGGTGTGATTGCCAAAATTATCAGAGCTATAAAGATGGATGATAAAAATATAAAAGTCATTGTCGAAGGAAAGAGAAGAGCCAGAATAATAGAATATCTCAGTACTTATCCTTTTTATCAAGTCTTAGCTAAAGAGATTAAAGAAATAGAAGTTCACAGTTCCCAGGTAAGAGAGGTATTGAAAAGAGTTTTAGCTCTTTTTGAAGATTATCTTAAATTAAGCCAGCATACAAACTTCGAGTCCATTATTCCAGCCTTGAGAGACAACAGTCCGGAAAGGATTGCTGACATCATTTCTTCCCATCTTTACTTACCTTTAGAAGAGAAGCAAAACCTGTTGGAAACAATAAACACCTTAGAGAGGATGCAGCGTCTTAATTTTGTTCTGGAAAACGAAATACTTAAAGTTCACTCTAAACTGAGAGGCGAAGGCAAAAGAGGAAACCGCCGCCGGACTTCTTACCGAGAACCAGGACAGAAAGTTTTCCCTTCAGGCCTTAGCTTCAAAAAAGAAGATCAGCCAAATGAAATTGAAGAACTTAAACGTAAGGTAGCCAAAGCAGGCATGTCTAAAGAGGCTGAAGACAAGGCCTATAAAGAAATTGAAAGGCTTGAATCCATGCCGCCCATGTCAGCAGAGGCCACTGTTTCTCGAAATTACTTAGATTGGCTGATTTCTCTTCCATGGAATAAAAAATCAAGAGAAAAAAGAAATTTGAAAGAAGCAGAGAAGATTCTCAATGAAGATCATTATGGACTGGAGAAAGTAAAAGAGAGAATACTTGAGTATCTTTCTATTCGACAATTGGTTAAGAATCCTAAAGGAATAATTTTAGGGTTTATCGGCCCTCCTGGAGTAGGGAAGAGCTCTCTCGGCCATTCTATCGCTCGGGCAACAGGGCGTAAATTTGTCCGCCTTTCTTTAGGAGGAGTAAGAGATGAAGCAGAGATAAGAGGCCATAGAAGAACCTATATCGGCGCCTATCCGGGCAGAATTATCCAGATGATCAAAAGAGCGGGTACCAAAAATCCAGTCTTTCTTCTTGATGAAGTGGATAAAATGAGTATGGATTTTCGGGGAGATCCGGCCTCTGCCTTAATGGAAGTACTTGATCCTGAACAAAATAGCACTTTCTTAGACCATTATATAGATACCGATTTTGACCTTTCTCAGGTAATGTTTATTGTCACTGCCAACATGATTGAACCAGTGCCCAGGCCCTTAATCGATAGAATGGAGGTAATCAGGCTGCCAGGTTATACAGAGGAGGAAAAACTGCAGATAGCTAAACATTTCTTACTGCCTAAACAAATGAAAGCCCATGGTCTAAAAGAGAAGAATCTAAAAATATCTGACAAAGCCCTTATGAAACTTATCCGGGAGTACACAAGAGAAGCTGGTGTTAGAAATTTAGAAAGAGAAATTACCTCTATTTGCCGGAAGGTTGTCAAAAAAGTAGTGTCTAAGGGTAAAAATTATCGCGAAAATGTAACTCCTAAAAACCTGGAGAAGTATCTGGGCATTCCTCGCTATCGGCGGATGGAAATAGACAAGAAAGATGAGATTGGCGTAGCCGTAGGTATGGCCTGGACAGAGTTTGGGGGAGAATTGTTGACTTTTGAGGTAACTAAAGTTCATGGTAAAGGAAACTTCACTCTTACTGGTCAATTAGGGGAGGTTATGCAAGAATCGGCCCAGGCAGCCTTCAGTTATGTTAAGGGCAAAATATTTGAACTAAATATAGCCAAAGACTTACATAAAAACTTTGATATCCATATCCATGTCCCTGAGGTGGCTACTCCTAAAGAAGGTCCTTCAGCCGGTATTACTATTGCTACCTCTATAATGTCGCTTCTTACTAGAATCCCCGTGAGCAAGAAAGTAGCCATGACTGGCGAAATCACTTTGAAGGGGAGAGTCCTGCCCGTTGGCGGCATAAAAGAAAAGCTGTTGGCTGCGGATCGGGAAGGAATTCGAGTAGCTATTCTCCCAGCTGACAATAAGCCTGATCTAAAAGATATCCCTAAAAATATCAAAGAAAATATGACTATTCACTTTGTTGAAAATATGGATGAAGTTTTAAAAATTGCTCTGACAAAACCTTTGCCTCAAACTATTAAAAAAGATGAAATCTCGCTTACTTCTGAATATCCGACAGAAGAGGAGGGGGAGGGTCCTCAGGAGCCTCCTCTGACTCATTAGCATCTTTATATATAAAATTATATATTAAGAATTTTATCCCGATACTAATATTGGTCTTCTAATAATAAATTTCAAAGAGGTATAAAAATGAAAGACTATAATTTAGCAGAACTTGAGGAAAAAGATACTAATCAGCTCTTAAAAATTGCTTCTCAAATAGGAATCGACGACAGCGAAATCGAGGATTCTAACCGGCACAATCTAGTATTCAAGATCTTAGAAGCTCAGGCCAAAAGAAATGGACTCCTTTTTTCAGAAGGAGTCTTAGAGTGCTTAGACGATGGTTTTGGCTTTTTAAGAGCTCCTGAATTCAGCTATTTACCAAGTCAAGATGATATCTATGTTTCGCCTTCTCAAATAAGAAAATTTCAGCTTCGAACCGGTGATACTATCTCTGGAATTGTCCGTCCGCCTAAAAATGGAGAAAAATATTTTGCCCTAATTAAAATTGAAGCCATCAATTTTACCCATCCTGATGTCGTTTTAAATGCCAGAAGAAATGTATATTTTGACAATCTAACTCCTTTGTATCCATTTGAAAAAATTAAGCTTGAAGATGGTAACCGGAAGAATTTAAATGCCCGGGTTATGGACCTTTTAACCCCAATTGGCAAAGGACAAAGAGGGCTCATTGTCTCGCCTCCTAGAGCTGGCAAAACAACCCTGCTCAAAACTATAGCTAAGTCTATCGAAAAAAATCATCCTGAAATATTCCTCATTGTCCTTTTGGTAGCTGAAAGACCAGAAGAAGTGACAGATTTTCAGCGAAGCATTAAAGGAGAGGTTGTCGCTTCAACCTTTGATGAACCGCCAGCCCGCAATGCTCAGGTGGCTAATATTGTTCTGGAGAAATCTAAGAGACTGGTTGAGATCAAAAGAGATGTAGCTATTCTGCTCGATAGTGTTACTCGTTTAGCTCGTGCTCATAATGCTATTATTCCTCCTTCAGGCAAGGTACTATCCGGAGGGATCGATGCCAACGCCTTAAACAAACCTAAAAAATTCTTTGGTTCTGCTAGAAAAGTTGAAGAGGGAGGAAGCTTAACCATACTTGCCACCGCTCTCATTGATACTGGCAGCCGCATGGACGAAGTTATTTTTGAAGAATTTAAAGGTACTGGAAATTTAGAAATAAACCTTGATCGCCGTTTAGTAGACAAAAGACTTTTTCCAGCTATAGATATCAATCGTTCTGGAACCAGAAAAGAGGAGCTTTTAATAAAAGAAAAGGAATTAAACAGGATATGGATTCTGAGAAAAGTCCTTAGCCAGTTAAGCGAAGTTGAAGCCATGGAGCTTCTATTAGATAAACTTTCCAAAACAAAAACAAATTCTGAATTTTTGGAAGCTATGAGCAAAGGCCTCTAAAATTATAAAATATTAAATCAGCCCAACATTTCCTAAAAAAGTTAAATTTCATTCAATATTCTAAGAAAATAGATATATAAATATTTATATAGGAGTAAAAAAAAGAAGTAAAAAATAATAATGTCGCATAAGATATATTATGTCAACTTTTATCATATTTCCTATTTTTATTTTATTTAATACCTATACAATTATATATTTTTACTTTTTTTCAGCTTCTTTATTATTTCTTCTAATATTTTTATTATTTCATCTTTTGTTACCTGAGGTTTCTTAAATTCTATTTTTATTTTATATTCCTCTTTGGCAGGGGCATAATTATATATAAAACATCTTGGCTTACTTATTTTACCTTTCAATCTTTTTGAAAGTTCTCTTGTATCTTCACGTTTTAAATCTCTATTTTTAACCTCATCAATAAGTTTTAACATATTATCTCTTGTTTTTTGTTTAGCAACTTCAATTAAAACACTTCGGCTTGTGATATTATTTTCTCTACAATATTTTCTTATGTCTTTAGGTATTTTATTAATATTTATTATTTCGGTAATTGTAGATCTAGCTTTACCTATTACTTCTGCAATTTTACTATGGCTGTAACCATAATTATCAGCCAGTGATTTTAATCCTTCTGCTTCTTCGAAAACATCTAAATCTTTTCTTTGCAAATTTTCAATTAAAGCTAATTCTAAAGCTTCATTATCTTCCACGTTCATTTCTATACAAGGTATTTCTGTTATGCATAATTTTTTTGAAGCTATATATCTTCTTTCACCGGCAATAATTTCATACCTGCCATCTTTTGGCCTGACAAGAATAGGTTCTAGTACACCTTTATTTTTTATAGATAACATCAGCTCTTTCATATTGCCCAATTCACTCCTGGCCTGCCTCGGATTAGCATCTATTTTATCAATTGGAATCATTCTCACTCTTGGCCCTTTAGCCTTGGCTGATATCAAATCTACAAAGTGATTATCATGCCTTAGACTAAGATCATCAGGTAAACCTGTTTTTTTAGTTTTTGGCACGTCTTATTATCTCCTCAGCTACTTTTTTATATTGAATTGCTCCTACTGAATTAGGGGCAAAAGTAAATATTGATTCTTTATAAGCAGGGCTTTCTTCTAATTTAACACTTTTGGATATAATTGTTCTAAAAACATTTTTTCCAAATACTCTTTTAATACGTTTAACAGAATCTTTAGAAATATTTGTTCTTTTATCATGGAGCGTTATTAATATTCCTAATATCTGAAGGTTTGGATTTGCTACTTTCTTTACCTTTTCTATTGTTTCCAGTAAATCATCAGCCCCTTCAAGGCTTAAATATGATGATTGCACCGGAATTATTACTGCATCAGCAGCTACCAGTGCATTTATAGTTATTATTCCTAATGTTGGAGGCGTGTCAATAATGATATAATCATATCTCTTTTTAATATTTTCTAAGACGTCTTTTAATCTGTAATGGCCATCTATTTCTCCTAATAATGATGGTTCTAATTTAGCCATTGAAATTTTGGAAATAGCAATATTAAGCCCTGGAATTGTCGACTTTATAACAATATCTTCTATTTTTATATTATGGTTCATTATTACATCATATAAAGAATTATTATATTTTGATGGATCTTTGACACAGGATAAAGTGCTATGGGCTTGAGGGTCAGTATCTATCAAAAGAGTGCTTTTTCCCATTATGGCTAATGCTGAAGAAACATTTAAAGCTGTCGTCGTCTTCCCTACCCCACCTTTCTGATTTGTAACAGAAATTATCACTAAATTCCTCCTCTCCTGAAGTTAAAATATCTAATTGCTAATAAAATATCAAGAAAAAAATAAAAATTGTCGGCCTGCCGACAATTTTATTTAAATAATTGAATTTAAATAAATTATAAATATTTATATTTTATTATTTATAGCCAAAGATATCTTATTGTTAAGCTACAATCAAACGACATGACAATAAACTCAAATCATAGCTATCAATTTTTGTCATTCCAGCTAAATTAACGAATTTTCCAAGACCACCATTTTTGATGAATCTAAGGCCATTACGAAAATGTTGTTTTCCGGCAACAAACCTGCTGTCCATTTATGGCCAACAGGGAACATTGTTTACCAGTTCCACATTTGGGTCAGTCATTGATACTGCTCCCTTCTCTTATTTTTTTATCAATTTTAAATACTCTTTTTTCTGGTAAATACCTTTTAATATCTTACTCAGCAAAGATGGAAATGTTTCCTGAGTATAATTGCATTTTGCAACCTCAATATTTTCGGAAGAAAAGTAACAGACAATCTCTTTGACGTGATCAGCATATTTTACCGGGCTGCCTTTTCTAATAGCCCTAAAATAGGTAACCTGGATTAACATTTCCTGCTTCTCCCCTGCTTTCTTTTCCATAATGAGTACATGTTCTTCCTTATTTTTTTGATTGCCATCCAATTCCATAAAGAATTCTCTCTTGATAAATTCATCTTGGCCATAGCTACCCAGCTCAGCCACTTCTTGGTAAATTTGATTAAGAGTTTTTAGCCATTTATCTTCAGGTTGATAACTGTTCTTATTTACTGACGATTCTAAACCAAAGCCAAGCCCAAGGATAAATAAAATTAAAACAATAAATGTTAATACTTTAAAGGAGAGAAAAAATGAGAGAATTATTGTTCTAGAATTCAGCTTCATTTTTATTATTATAACTTATCTAAGCTTTTAAATCTTGGTAAAATTTCTTTAATAAAATTGATTTATTTGACAAAAATAATGATAGGATTTTAATTTAAACTTACCAATCGATTATTTCTCAATGGACTTTAGTCAATATTAGTCCATTCTTCTTTTATTTTAAAACCGCGTTTTTTGGCTTCAGCTAAAAAGCGTAGAGGATCAACCGCCTTTTCTAAAGGAAGAACGCCTTTTTTAGACATTCCCCTGACGGCCATTTCCAGCATAATAGCTGCGTGCCAGCCAGTCAATCTCTCCATAGCAGTAAAATGAGTCTTAGTATCATATTTATCAACTACCTCTATTTTAAGCTGTTGAAGGCGGCCATCTTTCTTCCCTCGAACTAAGACCCTTATCAGGCAGATGTCTTTAAAGCCAGGAGATGCTTTTATTTTAGGCTCAATAAGGGCATGGAATACCTCACGGGGAACCACTTTCTGCCTTCCTACTTTAATAGGCTCTAACTGGAAAAGGCCAAGAAGCTGATAGGCTTTGAACTGTTCAAAATGACCGGGATAGCGGAGAGTCTTATTTTGATAGGTTCGAAGCTTTCCTTTGTAAACTCTAATTGCGGTGGAAGTACCGCCTGAGGTAACGAAAGCCTCCAGCTTTCCCAAAGGAGGAAAATCAACGAGTTCATATTCTGTAAAGCATGGAACTTTAACCTTCCGGCCTTGGCGGAGATAAACAGCTTGGCCATCATATTCATTGGTAAGACCATTTATGTGAAAGGTAAGCTTGTAGTTCCAAGGAGGTTCTGGCTTCTGAGGAAGGCCTCCATCCCAGATAAAGACATCTTGAGCCTCATCCATCTGAGAGATTCCATAAGAAGCTAAAGATCCTGTCATCCCCGGGCCCATGCCGCAATCAGGAATTATTGTTATTCCAGCTTTCTTTGCTTCTTTATCAAGCTTAAGCTGCTCAGCTACCACCTGAGCATTGCCTCCTAAGTCAGTCATATTGGCTTTGGCCGTAATAGCTGCTTTAGTTATGGCCAGATTATAATAATAAGGAACTGCACTTAAACAGCCATCGACATCTTTAAGTATTGTTTTTAATGCCTTTTTATTCTGAACATCAAGCTTAAGTCCACGGCAAATCTTGCTACCGCTCAACTTATTTACCCGCGTGGCTGCTGATTTGGCCACTCTTTCGTTTATATCGGCCAGAATCACCTCAGAAGCATTAGCTTGGGTTGCCAAATCATAAGCAGAAGCTGTTCCCTGCCGACCGGAACCAATAACAACATATGAATTGTCCATCTTTTACTCCTTTATAGCTAAATTTTACATTAGAAAATAATTATTCATTATTTTTAGCTGAAGTCAATCATCCAAGCTAAAATTGTTAGAGTAAATTTTCGTTTGTTATTTTTAATGCCATCTTGGATATTTGGTGCATTTTGAATTTTACGGTTGAACTAATAACAAAATATCCATAAAACACTTGAAAAATAATAATTCTTAACATAAAGTTATTCTGATAAAAAATTAGTTTCATGATTAAAAATTTGATCGGATTGATTATTTCTAGATCAAAAAAACATTTTGTTGCTTTTCTGACTAAATACCATTCAACAATAAATTCCGAGTTAATATTCTAAGAAAAAGGACCAAAATGAACAAAGAAAACAATCGAAAAAAGCCTCAATTCTTAAAAGAAATGAATCTCCTCGATACCACCTTTTTAGTAATAGGTGGAGTAATTGGCTCAGGTATATTTCTAACTACAGGCTTCATAGCTGAATATCTTCCCTCACCAGGCTTGATTCTTATTGTCTGGTTAGTTGGTGGAATTATTGCCCTCAGCGGGGCATTATCTTTTGCCGAACTGGGAGCAATGTATCCTCAAGCTGGAGGCCAATATGTATATATCAGAGAAGCCTATGGTTCCTGGGCAGGATTCCTATATGGATGGGGCTTTTTCTGGTTCATAATGTGTGGCGGTAATGCCGCCCTGGCAGTGGGATTCTCTGAATATTTGGGATATTTTTTACCCGCTTTGTCCACAAAATCATACCTTCTTCAGATAAATCTGGTGGGCCTTCCTTATTCTATCTCTGCTGGTCAGTTGGTGGCAGTATCTGCTATCATTATACTTTCCATAGTTAATTATTTTGGCATAAAAAGCGGCGTAACTGTTCAGAACATATTCACCTTTTTAAGATTAGCTTCAGTAGCAGCCATCGTTATCTTTGGCTTAGCCATAGGCAAAAAAGCTGGCCTCTCAAGCCTTGGCCATTTCTTTACTGGAGGCACCGGCTTCAATTTGGATTTCTTAAAGTTCTTTGGCCTGGCCCTTATTGCTGTTTTCTGGACATATGATGGCTGGTACTCGGTCAACTGCGCAGCTGGAGAGATAAAAAATCCCAAAAAAAATCTGCCTCTCGGCCTTATCCTGGGGACTTTAACCGTTACTGTTGCCTATCTTTTGGTTAATCTTGTTTATGTTCTAGCTTTACCTGTGGAAAAAATGAAAGGAGTTGCTCGCATCGGCGAGTTGGCTTCAACTCAACTTTTTGGATCATCTGTGACATCAATAATTTCCGCAGCCATCATGATTTCAATTTTTGGCTGTTTGAGCGCGTGCATTATTTATGGACCGAGAGTCTATTACGCCATGGCTGAAAATGGAGCTTTTTTTCAGAGTATGCGCTATATTCATCCCCGCTATCATGTTCCCTCTAAAGCTATTATCGGTCAAGCCATCTGGTCTTCTCTTCTTTGTATCACTGGAACATATCAGGCACTTTATGAATACGTTGTTTTTGCTTTAGTTATCTTTTTTGCTTTAACCGGGTTAGCCATTATAGTTCTCCGTTATAAACGGCCAAACCTTAGAAGACCTTATAAAACCTGGGGATATCCTTATTTGCCTCTTCTTTTTATCATTATCAATGTAGCTGTCTTCTTTAACACTGTTATCGCTCAACCTTTAAAATCAGCCATCGGCCTTATTATGCTTCTTCTCGGCCTGCCAGCCTTTTATTATTGGCAAAAGAAAAGCAAGGCTAATATTCAAACAAGTAATGACTGATAATTAAGCAGATAAATTAAAATTTACAGATGAAGAAAAAAACATAGCTAGCAGGATTACCTGCACAAGATTGCTAAGAAACTTTGCTAAGTAACAATTCCCCTAAAAACAAAAAAGCTGGATGAAGTAATAACTCTCCTGGTTTTACTTAACCCAGATGGCATTGATATGGTGAGTAACTGGTACAAAAACAACCTAGGCACACCCTATGAGACCTCTCCCCTCCCCTGGCGCTGCCAAAAGTACATTGGCCACGATAACAACATTATTCTTCAATTAAATATTTCCTATTTTATACTTTAAACGGAAATGAGAGGGTGTGATTCCTTCTTTCTTTTTGAAATACCGGGTAAAATGACTCTGATCATAAAAACCTACCTCATTAGCCAGATCCGCTAATTTAATATCTGTATTAAGAAGAAGATATTTTCCATAATCAAGCCGGAGTTTGCTAATATAGTCAGTAAAAGAAAGCCCGGTTTCTTCTTTAAAAAGATGAAGAGCCCGGCTGACACTCAAAGCTCCAGCCTCAGCTATTTCTTTGGCTTTTATCTTCTTTGTAAAATTTTGATTTACATAATCCAACATTCTCTTGCTTTTAATTTTTTTCTTTTTATCTTTAATTAAGGAAACTTTATTGATGAAATTTTCCAAGATCTGAGTTAATTTATATAAAAGTTCTTCTGTGTCTGTCACTCTATTTAAATCAGTAAGGTAAGAATAATTAAGTCCGAACAATTCTTTGGCCTCTACACCTGCTTCAATAGCGGCTCTGGAGATGATGACTACCAGTTCAATAGCCCGTACTTTTATGATCTCAAAATTCATGCCACTTTCAAAAAAAATGGAACCTAAAAATTCATTAAGAATTTCTCTAGCTCCATTCTTATCTCCCAGCTTTACTTTTTGAATTATCTCATTTTGTTTATCAAGGATTTTCCGAGATATATCAGATTTGCTCTTTTTTAAATCATTCAAGAAGTTGGCAATTTTGTATTGTTGGACATATCTTTCCCTTTTATTTCTAAGGAAGTTAATATCGCTAATGTAGTATCTTCTAGTTAAGTATAATAAAAATGAAAGATATTCTCGGGTTTTTTTTAAGGAAACTATTTTTAAGTTAAGCCGACTCCTTTTTTGGTCAGAGAGACTATATTCATAGTTTTCCTTCAATTTATTAGCTATTTCTTCATCAATATCTTTTTTCATTTCAGGGAAAATAGCAAAACCGCTGATCAGACCACCCATAAGTTTTTGCTTATAAATCACAGGCACAGCGAAAATAATCAGGCCTAAAGGACAGGTAGTAATATATCCCTCACCCCAGCGGAAAGATTCTTTGATAGCCCTGAGCATACTCAAGTGGCAGTTCTTCTCTATTAACTCTTTTTCTTTGGGTAATAAGCGCAGACATAATCCACATTCATTTGATTTATAGACTGTTTGGCCTTCGTTATTGATTAAAATCAAAGGTAGGCCTGTCCGCTGACAATATTTTTTAGCTAAAGAAGAAAATTTTTTAAAAGGAATGTAATCTTTAATTTGCATTATAATTACATTTTTATATGAAAAATCATAACATAATTATACAAATATAATTAAAAATATACTATACTATATCACTATAATTCAGTAAAAATAAATATAATGTAATGTCGATCCTCAAAGAAATTGCCTTAAATTTAGAAACAGGCGACTCTTCAACTGTTAAAGAATTATGCCGACAAGCCCTTTCTTTATCAATTCCAGCCGACGTGATCTTAAATCAGGGCTTAATCAAGGGCATGGAAGTTGTAGGCTTTAAATTCAAAAAAAATGAAATATTTATTCCTGAAGTTCTGATTGCCGCCAGGGCTATGAAAGCAGGCTTAGAGATTTTGAAACCCCATCTTAGTAAAAAAAAGAAAAAAATGAGGAGGAAAATCCTTATGGGCACAGTTAAAGGTGATCTTCATGATATTGGTAAGAAAATTGTAGGTATGATGCTGGAAAGAGAAGGATACGAAATTATAGATATAGGCATAGATGTGACTAAGGAAAAATTTTTAAAGGCAATCAAAAAAGAAAAGCCTGAGGTGGTCGGTATGTCAGCTCTTTTAACCACAACTATGACCTATATGAAAGAGGTAATAGAAACTATAAAAAAAGCAAAATTAAGAGAGGAAGTAAAGATTATAATTGGCGGAGCTCCTGTTACTCAGTCTTTTGCTGACGAGATCAAAGCTGATGGCTATGGCCTTGATGCGGTTGCAGCTATAGACCTTGTCAAAAATCTTTTCCTCTGACAATAGCAATATGGAGTCATTTCAAATGCAATCTTTTCCTCAATATGAAATAAAAATTTTAAATTATGAAAAAGTTATTTTAGCCAACCAAGGAGATAATTTAGCTCAAAAAATTCTGGAAGCTGGTATTAATTTAAGAGTTGATTGTCAAAGAAAGGGCTTATGCGGTAAATGTCTGGTGGAAATAATAAAAGGCAAGCTTCCTCCTCTCAGGAAAAAAGAAAATTTAATTTTAAAAGAAAAGGGATTGAAAACTGATAAATACCGGCTGGCTTGTCTCTATAAAATAGAAAGCGATATTAAGCTTAATATTCCCCCAGAATCAATCATTCAGGAAATTTCTACTCTTAAAACAGGCATAAAGTCATCTCTGACTCTAAACTCTGCTTTGAAAAAATATTATTTAGCCTTAAAAAAGCCTCAAATTAGTTCACCTCATTCTGGACTTGAGTGTTTGCAGCGAGGCCTTCCTAAAAAATATCTAATTAATAATTTAGACCTAGTGAAAAAACTACCGAAAATATTAGATAAATCTAAATTCAAAGTGACGGCAGTCATTTACCGTGATAACGAAATATTAAGCTTAGAGCCCGGTCATACTTTAGATGAAGCTTATGGAATTGCTATAGATGTAGGTACAACCACTTTGGTGGCCTCTCTTTTAAATTTAAATAACGGCCAAATCCTGGAAATCGCAACTTCGGCCAACAGTCAAATGCAGTTTGGAGCTGATGTAATCTCCAGAATCTCTTTGGCTGTTTCAAATTCTAAAAATTTGTCATCTTTAAAAAAGGCTATAATTACTAGCCTCAACCAAATGATAACTGAATTGATCAAAAAAACTCAGATCAAAAGAAATTATATCTATGAAGCTGTTATTGCTGCCAATACAACCATGAATCATCTACTGCTGGGGATTCCTGTCGCTTCCCTGGCCACAGCTCCTTTTCATGCGGTTTTTTCCAAATTGCCGCCTTTGTCTAACCAGGAGGCAGGCCTTAATATCTATAAATATGGAAAAATTTATTTTTCCCCTAATATTAAAAGCTTTGTCGGAGGAGACATCTCGGCTGGTCTGATTGCCTCAAATTTCGGAAATAGACCGGGGAATTATTTATATTTAGATTTGGGTACTAATGGCGAAATCGTTCTTAAGACCGAAGATAAATTGATAGCAACTTCGACTGCAGCTGGCCCTGCTTTTGAGGGGATGAACATAAGCTGTGGCTTGCCGGCTTTGCCCGGGGCAATTTATAAAGCATCTTATGACTCCAGGCTAGTTTTCTCTACCATAAAAAATAAAAAACCCAGAGGAGTCTGTGGCACTGGTTTAATTGACTTAATAGCTATTTTTTTAGAAAGAGAAATAATCTCATGCCAAGGGAGAATCAAAAATAAAGCTGGAAAAATAAAAATAACTGAAAATATTTATTTAACTCAAAAGGATATAAGGGAGATACAGTTGGCTGCGGCTGCCGTTAAAACAGGAATCAAAATGATGCTAAAAAAGCATAATATCAAGTCAAAAGATCTAGATGGAATATTTATTGCTGGAGCTTTTGGAAATTATCTTAACATAAAAAACAGCCTAAAAATAGGCCTATTACCTGAAATTGATGAGAAAAAAATCACTTTTATAGGCAATGCTGCTTTAGCTGGAGCCCAAGCTTTATTACTTTCTCTTCCGGCCAGAGAAAAAATTGAATCGCTGGCGGATAAAATTGAATATTTATCCTTAGCCAGCCAGGCCAAGTTTCAAGATGATTTTGTTAACTCCTTAGAATTTAAAAAATGGAGCATCTGATTCAAAAGAAAGTAAGATCATGAAAATTGCAATTTCAGGCAAAGGAGGCACCGGAAAATCGACTATTGCCGGCCTGCTGGCCCATTATCTTAACCGCGAGGGCTACAAAGTCTTAGCCGTTGATGCTGATCCAGATGCTAATTTGGCTTCAGCTCTGGGCATTCCTCCGGAAATAGCCGCTTCTATCACTCCCATTTCTGATCAGGGACGGCTAATTGAAGAAAGGACCGGAGCTAAGCCCCGACAATTTGGCCAGTTATTTAAAATTAATCCCTTGGTTGATGATATTCCTGATGAATTCTGTTTAAATTTCCAGGGAATAAAATTGCTGGTTATGGGGGCTGTGCGAAAGGGTGGCCGTGGTTGTGCCTGCCCAGAAAATGTTCTCCTGCGCAGCCTTCTTTCTGAGATTATACTCCACCGTCAGGAAGTAGTTTTGGTGGATATGGAAGCTGGTATCGAACACTTGGGCAGAGGCACAGCTCAGGCTGTTGATAAAATGTTGATAATTGTTGAACCTGGCTCGAGAAGCATCGCTACAGCTAAAACAATCATAAAATTAGCCAAAGAAATAGGAGTTAATTCTTTTGCTATCATAGGGAATAAAATTCAGAACGATAGCCAGAAAAAATGGCTCATCCGTCAGTTCTCTTCCAATCTTTGGTGGGGGATGATTTCCTATCACGAGCTGATTCGAGAAGCCGATTTGAGGCAAAAACCTTTGATCGAATTTATGGATGAAAAGTTAAAATCAGAATTTGACCCAATATATAAAGCCATGCTCCTTTCCTTTTATAAAAAAGAAAAAAAATAAAACTTTGTCAGCTCATTGCACATTCTCTTCAAAGAAAAAACTTAATTTTAAAATTACATCAAAAAGAGTTTTAAGATATGAGGCTAAATTTATTTTTTAGCATAATTATACAAATTTTTTATCTAAATATACTATAATCGGTCGCTTTTTTTTAGTAATTTATTATTATTAATTAAGGACAGGAGGTAAAATATGAGCTTTAAGCCCCAATGTTTAGCCACAGCTATCGGTAGTTTTCCCCACAATAATGTTGCAACTGCCTGTCAAATAATTTTTGAAAGTATACCAGAAATTCCAGTTTGGCCGCAATTACCCAATTCAGATTTTAGAGAAAATATGGAGATTCAATATAGTGAAGGTTTACCTCGAGTGGTTCTTGATGAAAAAAAAGAAAGAATGTATTTTGATACCAGCGGCGATTTTAGCCAAGAACTTGAAAAATTTTATGAAAATTATCTGGCCGAAAACCTGGAATATTTTCATATTTCGCCTGAATTCAGCCGGGGCCTCTATGAAATGGAAAAAATATTTAAAAGCGGAAGCCAACCAAAACCAAAATTTTTTAAAGGACAGGTCACAGGCCCAATTACTGAGGGTTTGGGCAGAGTCGACGAAAACAAACGTTCTATTTATTATAATGAGTTATTTAGGGATGTAATTGTCAAAGCAACTGAAATGAAAGCCAGATGGCTTATCAACAAATTTAAGTTCTTAGAATGTAATCAAATCTGTTTTGTTGACGAGCCTATTCTTTCTGCCTTTGGCTCATCTACTTATGTTAGTGTTCATCGCGATGACGTAGTTCGGTATTTAAACGATGTTATAAAGGCTATCCATAAGGAAGGAGCTCTAGCTGGATGCCATTGCTGCGGCAATACTGAATGGACAATTCTGATTGATGCTGGAATTGATATTATCAGCTTTGATGCCTATGAATACGGGGAAACCATCGGCTATTACCCCCAGGAAGTAAAAGCTTTCCTGGAAAAAGGAGGATCTTTAGCTTGGGGAATAGTTCCCACTTCAGAAAAATCCTTTCAAGAAACTCCTCAATCCCTTATAGATAAATTAAAAGTCTTAATCAATAATTTGGCTCAAAAGGGTATTAACAAAAATCTCTTGTGGGAGCAATGCTTACTAACACCAAGCTGCGGCACCGGCTCCCTTTCGGTAGAATTAGCTGAAAAGATTTTCGAACATCTACAAGAGGTAAGCTATAAGCTTCGGAATTAAATATTTCTTGATAAAAAACAAAACTAGTTAAAAAGAGAGAAATTAAAAAATGAAGAAATCATCAGCCTCCGAGAAAAAAAGCGTAGATGCTTCGGTCAATTATTTGCTTAAAAATAGAGGGGAGAAAAAGTGGGAAACCTGCTGGGACCGTTCTGAGCAACAAAGCCCTCGCTGTGGTTTTGGAGAGCGAGGACTCTGCTGTCGTATTTGTTTCATGGGGCCCTGTCGCATAAGCCCCACCGACAAAGGGGCTCAAAAAGGCGTTTGTGGGGCCACGGCCGAAGTAATTGTGGCTCGAAATTTTGCACGGATGGTAGCTGGGGGTGCTTCTGCTCACAGTGACCACGGCCGTGGTGTGGCCAAAACCCTCCTTTCAGCTGTTAAAAATCCAGAATCTGGCTACTTTATAAAAGATGTAAATAAGCTAAAAAAAGTGGCCAACCATCTTGGTCTTTCTATCAAAGATAAATCAAAAGAAATCATTGGTCAAGAAGTAGCTGAAAAACTTCTGGCAGAGTTTGGTCAGCAGGAGGGTGAAATATCTTTTATTAAGCTGGCTCCGCCAAAGCGTCAGGCTTTATGGCGACAGCTAAAAGTTGTGCCTCGAGGCATAGACAGAGAAGTGGTAGAAATGATTCATCGGACAACTATGGGTGTTGACCAAGACCATAAAAATATCATGCTTCAGGCCTCCCGCACAGCTCTAGCTGACGGCTGGGGAGGTTCGATGGTGGCCACCGAGCTTCAGGATATTCTTTTTGGTACTCCCTCCCCTATCCGAGGTCAGGTAAATCTAGGTGTTCTTTCTGAATCAGATGTTAATATAATTGTACACGGACATGAACCTGTCCTTGCAGAAATGTTAATCCTGGCCGCTCAGGATAAAGAGCTAATTGACTTGGCCAGAAAAAAAGGAGCCACAGGCATAAACCTGGCTGGAATATGCTGTACAGCCAATGAAATATTATTAAGACACGGACTTCCCATAGCCGGCAACGTCCTTCAGCAGGAGATGGCTTTGGCCACCGGGGCTGTGGAATCAATGATTGTTGATGTCCAGTGTATTATGCCTTCTTTATCAGATATATGCCATCACTATCATACTAAGCTTATTACTACTTCTTCCAAAGGCAAAATTAAAGGGGCTGAGCACTTCGAGTTTTCTGAAAAGACGGCTTTAGATACGGCTAAAAGAATAGTTAGAGAAGCTATCCTGAATTTCCCCAATAGGAGACAGATAGACATTCCTAAACAAAAAATGGATCTAGTAGCAGGCTTCAGCCATGAAGCCATAATTTATATGCTTGGAGGCAAATTTAGGGGTTCTTATATGCCCCTTAACGACAATATTATTAATGGTCGGATTAGAGGAGTAGCAGCAGTGGTTGGTTGCTGCAATCCTAAAGTTGTTCATGATCAGGGACATATAAGTTTGGTAGAAGAGCTAATTGCCAATGATATTCTGGTAGTCCAGACAGGCTGTGCGGCCATTGCCTGTGCAAAGGCAGGACTTTTAATTCCAGAGTCGGCTGAAAAATATGCAGGCCGGGGCCTGGCTGAAGTATGCCGGGCAGTGGGAATGCCGCCTGTCCTTCATTCAGGTTCCTGCGTCGACAATAGCCGTCTGCTTATGGCCCTATCAGAAATGGTCAAAATTGGTGGCCTGGGGAACGATATAAGCGACCTGCCAGCAGCCGGAGCTGCTCCCGAATGGATGAGTGAGAAAGCCATCTCCATCGGCCATTATTTTGTCGCCTCTGGTGTTTTTACTGTCTTTGGCGTTGGGCTTCCCGTCACTGGTAGCTCTGTCTTTTCCCAGCACATTTTTCAAGAGTTTGAAAATATATATGGGGGCAAATGGGCTGTGGAACCCAATATAGCCAAAATGGCTGCTAAAATTATTGATCACATAAATAATAAAAGAGAAAAGCTTGGAATCAGTAAAGGCCGGGAAAGGGTCCTTTATGATATGGCCATGAGAAGAGAATTAGAAGTCTAAGGATTAAGAGGAAGAATCATGTCAAAATTGATCGCCACCAAAGCCATTCGAGGAGCTCATAAATTAGTGGCTCGGGCCGAAAAAGAATTAAAACAAGCTCTTAAAGAAAAAGATCCTGAAACCAAAGTAGAATTTCCCAACACAGGTTATTATCTGCCTATATCTTATGGAATTCTGGGAATAAAGATTGAAACCCTGGGCGGGCTGGTTGATCTCCTCAAAGAAGCTAAAAGCCTGCTGCCACCTTTGCCTGAGGACAAACTCTGGGTTCCTTATCTTGGTCATACTCTCGATGCTGGAATGGCTACTCTTTTTGCTGATGAAATTATCGAGGCTCTCAAATATACTGAGAGTCCTCTTCCCTACCTCCCAGAATCTTCTCCCAGAGACGGCAATCTATGGTTGGGAGCAGCCAGTGATGTTATCATGAGAGAAAGAGGTATAGAGTTTGTTGACGGCACAGCCCCTGGTTTTGCTGCTTGTGTTGGCTACTGTCCTACTAATGAAATTGCAGTTAAAATTGCCCGAGAACTCCAGGAGAAAAATCTTTATGTCTTTATGTCCTCCGATACTGAGGGTAAATCCATGGCTCAACAACTTCAAGAAGAAGGAGTGGAAATGGGCTGGGAGACAAGATTGGTTCCCTTTGGCTCTGATGTTACCGCTTGTATCCATTCTTTAGGTTTTGCCACTAGAGTAGCTCTCTCTTTTGGAGGAGCCAAGCCTGGCGATTATGAAAAAGTCCTCCGCTACAATAAAAATAGGGTTTTTGCTTTCATTTTAGCTTTGGGACCAGTTGACGATGAAAAGCATGCTCAGGCGGCTGGAGCTATCAATTATGGTTTCCCGACGATTGCTGATACTGATATTGATCAAATTCTGCCCACTGGTATATGTACTTACGAACATGTTGTTTCTCCTGTGGCACATGATAAGATTGTGGCCAAGGCCATTGAAGTCAGAGGTCTCAAAATTACCATTTCTAAAGTTCCTATTCCCGTAGCTTATGGCCCAGCTTTCCAAGGTGAACGAGTGCGCAAAGAAGATATGTATGTGGAGTTAGCCGGCCAATCAAGCCCAGGTTTTGAATTTTTAACTACAAAAAAGTTAGAAGAAGTCGAAGATGGAAAAATTGAACTTATTGGGCCGGAAATAGATGAGGTAAAGGCAGGCAGCAAGCTGCCTTTAGCTATCTGGGTAGAGATAGCCGGTCGAGAAATGCAACCCGATTTTGAACCTATTCTTGAGCGCCAGATTCATGATTTTATAAACTCCGCCCATGGGGTATTTCATATGGGACAGCGGGATATCAATTGGGCTCGCATCAGTCACGAAGCTAAGCAGAAAGGTTTTAAGTTTAAACATTTCGGTTCTATCCTCCATGCCAAATTCCACGCTGAATTCTCCAAGCTAGTAGATAAAGTTCAGATTAAAATTTACACACGGGAGAAGGAGGTCTTAGAGCTCATTGGCTTTGCCCGAGAAATCTATAAAAAAAGAGATGCACGCCTGTCAGATCTTACAGATGAGGCAGTTGATACTTTTTACTCCTGTACTTTATGTCAATCTTTTGCTCCTAACCATGTTTGTATTATTACCCCTGAACGCCCAGGCCTATGCGGAGCTTACAATTGGCTGGATGGTAAAGCTGCTTATAAAATTAATCCAACTGGACCTAACCAGCCAGTTAAAAAAGGGAAGGTAATTGACCCCATCAAAGGCCAATGGGAAGGGATCAATGAGTTTGTTTATCTCTATTCTAATAAAACTCTTGAAATCTTTAATGCTTACAGCCTGATTGAATACCCAATGACTTCCTGTGGCTGTTTTGAATGCATTTCTTGTGTTCTACCTTCTACCAACGGTATTATGACTGTATACCGAGACTATACCGGAATGACCCCCAGCGGGATGAAATTTTCAACCCTGGCAGGCACGGTTGGCGGAGGTGTTCAGACACCTGGTTTCGTCGGCCACAGCAAACAATATATTGGAAGTAAAAAATTTATAAGCGCAGACGGAGGGGCCAAACGAATTGTCTGGATGGACAGGCAACTAAAAGAAGAACTGGCTCCAATTCTGAGTCAGATAGGTAAAGAAGAAGGATTAGATAATTTCTTGGAAATGATTGCAGACGAAACAGTGGCTGTCACTGAAGAAGAAGTTCTTGAATATATAACCAAAAAGAATCATCCAGCTCTCTCTCTGCCTCCCTTATTTTAAATTTAAAAGATGAAAACTATTGCTATTTCAGGTAAAGGCGGCACCGGAAAATCAACAGTAGCAACTATGATTATCCGCTGGCTCACCAATAAGGGGGCCCGTTCTATTCTGGCTGTGGATGCTGATTCCAATGTTAATCTTAACCAGCTTCTGGGAGTGGATCTCAAAGAAACCGTGGGTGCTATCCGGGAAGAAATGAGAGCCATGATTTCCAATATACCAGGAGGAATGAGTAAACCACAATTCCTTGAATATAAAATCCAGACAAGCTTGGTCGAACAGCCTCAGTTTGATCTTCTGGCCATGGGCAGGCCTGAAGGACCAGGTTGTTACTGTTATGCCAATAACCTCCTGCGCGATATTCTTCAAACCATTAGCCAAAATTATGAATATGTAGTCATAGATAATGAGGCCGGCATGGAACATTTAAGTAGACGAACTACCAACAAGATAGATTATTTACTCATTATCTCTGATCCATTTCCAAGAGGTATCCAGATATCTGGAAAGATTAACAGGCTTCTTAAAGAGCTTGATACCAGAGTTGCGAGAAGATATTTAATCCTTAATCGAGCCAGAAATCCGTTGCCTGATTCAGTCAGAAAATCTATTCAAGAGGAAAATCTTAACTTATTAGGTTTAATCCCAGAGGATAAACTGCTCATGACCAGAGATCAAGCTGGTCATCCTATTTGGCCAATTCTTAATAAAAGCCTGGCTTTTAAAGCTTTAGATAGATTAATGACTAAGCTTGTTCTTAGAGAAGAGGAGATAATAGATAATGAACATCGAACTTATTAAAGAAAAGAACCCGGGGAAAATTAGGGAAGTAACCTTTGGAGCCACCCCTGACCAGGGCGGAACCAGGTCCCATACTATTACCATTGGTGGCAGTACAGCTTTGCCTTTCCATTTTTTTGAAGGTGAACATCCTCATCGTCCAGTAGTAGCCATGGAAATCTTTGATAAGGTTCCAGCTAAATATCCCCCAGCTCTTCTCGACTGTTATCATCAAATCATTGATAAACCTGGGGAAATGGCTAAAAAATGTGTTGAAGAATATGGGGCAGAAGCTATTAGTATCCGCTTGGAAGGAACGCATCCTGAAAAAGGAAATAAAAGCCCAGAAGAAGCAGTGGAAGTTGTTAAACAGGTTTTAGAAAAGGTGAAGGTGCCTATAATCATCACCGGCCATAGTCATTTTGAAAAAATCAATCAAGTCATGAAAAAAGTGGCTGAAGCCACCGCTGGCGAGAATTGTTTGATAAATTATGTTGAAACTGACAATTACAAGACGATTACGGCAGCCTGTCTAGCTTATGGGCATTGCCTGGTACCTCAGACTCCCATAGATGTTAATCTGGCCAAACAGCTTAATATCCTTTTAAGTGAGATGAATTTTCCATCTGAAAAAATTGTTATGGATCCTTTAACCGGCACTTTAGGCTATGGCCTGGAATATTCTTATTCTATCATGGAGCGCATACGCACAGCTGGTTTAGCAGGTGACAATATGTTGAACTTTCCCATGCTCATTAATCCTGGTTATGAAAGTGCTCGGGTAAAAGAAGCCAAAGCCCCAGAAAGCGAGTATCCAGAATGGGGAAATCCCGAACTTAGGAGTGCTTATTGGGAAATAACTACAGCAATGAGTTTACTTGTGGCTGGAGGGGAACTTATTATTATGCACCATCCTAAAGCTGTAGAGGTTGTAAAGAAAAATATTGAAGAAATGTTTAAAGGAAAGGACAGAGATTAAAATGGCTTTATCTGGACTAGAAATATTTAAATTATTGCCTAAAACTAATTGCGGTGACTGCGGTTTCCCTACCTGTATGGCCTTTGCCATGAAGCTGGCTCAAAAGAAAGCGGAATTAAGTCAATGCCCACATGCTTCTGAAGAAGCCAAAGCTGCTTTAGGGGCCTCTAGTGAGCCTCCCATTCGTTTGATAAAGATTGGTAGCAGTCATCCTTTACAAATTGGGGACGAAACTGTCATGTTTCGTCATGAAAAAACTTTCTTTCATCAACCGGGAATAGGAATCGAGCTTCACACTTCAGAAAGCGAAGAATTGCTTAAGTCTAAAATAAAAGAAATAGAAAATTATAAAGTAGAAAGGGTGGGCGAAGAACTCAGAGCTGACCTGTTTTTAGTATCCCACGACTCTGATCAGGGCCAAAAACTGTTAACGACTGTTAAACTAATAAAAGAATTATCAACCAAAGGTATAATTTTTAATTGTGGTGATAAGGAGGCTCTTAAAACTTGCTTGAAATTTATTAAAGATGATTCTCCGGCTATCCTGCTTTCTCAAGAAGTAAGAGACGAAGATATTAAATTAGCTTTAGATTATGGGGCCAGCCTAATTTTAACTGCCACAACGCTTCAAAATCTGGCCGCACAAGCAGAAAAAGTTAGACAAGCTGGCTTAAAAAATATCATTCTCAATCTTAACACAGCTAATTTGGGGCAACTCCTCCAGAACAATACAATTATCAGGCGAAGCGCTCTTAAGCAGAATTACAAACCTTTTGGCTATCCTCTTTTCATCTTTATCCGAACTGATAATAAATTTGATTTAGTAGCCAAGGCTTCAGTTGCTATCTGCAAATACGACTCTATTATTATTTTGCCTCAATTTGACCCAGCTCTGTTTTATACTTTATTTACTCTCCGCCAGAATATCTACACTGATCCTCAGAAACCAATTCAGGTAGATCCCAAAATTTACCCTGTGGGCGAACCAACTCCAGAGTCTCCTGTTTTTGTTACCACTAATTTCTCCCTAACATATTTTATAGTTTCAGGGGAAATTGAAAATTCAGGGACTTCAGCTCATCTTGTTATTTGTGATGCCGAAGGTCAATCTGTGCTTACTGCTTGGGCAGCCGGAAAATTTAATGGAGAAACTATCGCCAAGTTCATAAAGGAGATAAAACTGGAAGAGAAAGTAAAAACAAGAAAAATTATTATTCCAGGTTTTGTATCTCAAATCAGCGGTGATTTAGAAGACAATCTTCCTGGTTGGGAAGTGATAGTTGGCTGCCAGGAAGCTTCGGATATTCCCTCCTTTGTTAAAAATGTCAATTTGACCTAAACTACCAGAAAATGAAGATAATAAATAATTTAAATTGTAGGGTACATTCTACGAATGTCCAGGATAAAAAAATGGCAGGAGCAAAGACTAATATAACCGAAAAAAAATTCAAACTTACCTTTTTTCCTTTTAAAATGAGTATTGATGTTCAAGGTGGATCAACAATTCTTGAAGCTGTCCGCCAACTCCAACTTCCTCTCAAAGCAAGCTGTGGTGGTAAGGGTAGCTGTGGAGATTGCCTCATCAAAATCTTAGCTGGAAATTATAAGGTTAAAGCATCAGCTGCTCTTTCTCAAGAACTTATAGATAAAGGCTATGCCCTTGCCTGTCAAACAAAAGTCACTAGCGATCTTACCGTTCAACTTCCTCAATTTGAAGAGCTTTCGATAAAAACAGTTCATGATTCTCAATTCTTTGAAAGCCATAGAGAAAAAATATCTGGGCAGTTTGAAGTAAATCCTCCTTTAAAAAAAATTAACCTTAATCTTCCCCAACCGACTATAGATGACAATTACAGCGACTTGAGACGACTGCAAAGAGAACTTCAAAAAAAATATGTGTGTACAAGAATCAAATGCGAATATTCTGTTTTAAAGAAATTAGCTCAAATCATCCGCCAAAACCAGGGGAAGATTTCTGTTGTTTTTTCTAACTTGGATTCTCTTCCTACCATCTTGGATGTTAGAGGTCAAGAGGAGAATCAAGGCCTTTATGGTCTGGCTATAGATATCGGGACTACGACTATTGTCCTTCAGCTGGTTAATCTGGAAAATGGTAAAATATCAGAGACTGTTTTTTCTTATAATCAACAACTTAAATGTGGGGAGGATGTTATTGCCAGGATAAATTACGCTCAGAAACCGGGCCATTTAGAGGAACTTCAAGAACTTATCATTCAGTCAATCAATAATTTAATCGCCAAAGCAATCACCTCAGCTCGGATTCTAGCTAAAGATATATATTTGGCTTCTATATCCGGTAATACGACCATGATTCATCTTTTATTGAAGCTGGAACCGAACTACATCCGCTTGGCTCCTTATGTGTCTACTATCAACCAAGTACCTGTACTGCTCTCCCGAGATTTGGGTTTGAAGATGAATGAGGAAGGAAGAGTTCACTGTTCCCCATTGGTGGGAAGCTATGTTGGAGGGGATATAACAGCCGGACTTCTGGCTACGCCGCTTTATGGTCACTCCCAAAAAGTTTCGCTCTTTATTGATGCCGGCACAAACGGCGAACTGGTTATTGGCAATAAAGATTGGCTTATGACCTGTGCCTGTTCGATAGGTCCTGCTTTTGAAGGCAGCGGCATAATAAGATGTGGAATGCCGGCCACAGCCGGAGCGATTGAAAATTTAAAAATAAAAGCTGATGGTCAGATTGAATATAGAGTAATAAACGGCCTTAAGCCTAAAGGCCTCTGTGGTTCAGGGCTGGTTGACCTTTTGGCCGAATTATTTTATGGAGGCTATATTGATCGGCACGGAAAATTCAACCTAAAAAAAGATAAGAAAAGATTTAAAGAAACTGAGACTGGCCTTGGGTTTTTAATTGAAAAGGCAGATAATTGTTATTGGGCGAAAGATTTATTTTTGACTGAAAATGAAATTTCTAATTTGATACGGAGTAAAGCTGCTGTATATTCAGCTTGCTCTTTCCTTCTTAAGAAATTAGGATTAAACTCTACCCAGCTAGAAAATATCTACTTGGCTGGTGGCTTTGGCCAGTATTTAAACATCGAGAATGCAATCCGTATTGGTCTTCTACCTGATATAGATAGAAACAAATTCCACTATCTGGGGAACAGTTCCCTGCTGGGAGCCTATCTCATCCTGCTTTCAAATAATAATATGCAGCTAGCCGAAGAGATTGCAGACAAAATGACCTACATTGAACTCAATACTGAACCTCAATACATGGATGAATTTATGGCAGCTTTATTTCTGCCTCATACAGATATAGACCTCTTCCCTTCTCTAAAAGGCGAGCTGGATGTCAAATAATCTTCAAATTAAACCAAAGAAAATAATCTATGGATTACGATGTCCTTATTGGACCATTCTAAAAAATAGAAAATTATGTCTAAACATTATCTAAATTTTATTTGAGGGAGGATATAATGAATGTTTCCATTTTCGATTTAATTAAGGAACGAATTGTGCTCTTAGATGGTGGTATGGGTACCGAGCTTATCAGACACGGTTTTCCTCAAGGTGCCTGCCCTGAGGCATGGAATGTAGAAAAACCTGAGGTTGTCAAGAAAATTCATACCAGCTATTTTGAGGCTGGCTCTGATGTAGTCCTGACTAATAGCTTTGGTGGAAACAAAATTAAACTTTCGTCTCATGGTTTGGAAAAAAGATGTTACGAACTAAACCGGACAGCAGCCGTCATTGCTAATGAAGTAAAACCTGAGGGAAAATTCTTAGCTGGAAGCATGGGGCCAACGGGCAAATTTCTTAAGCCTCAAGGAGAATTTTCTGAAGAAGAATTTGAAGAAGCTTATGCCGAACAGGCCAAAGGTCTAAGCGATGGTCAGGTTGATTTCCTTCTGATTGAAACACAGTACGATTTAAAGGAAGCTATCTGCGCTTTAAAAGGGGCGAGAAAAGTAACTGATGTGCCTGTTTTCGTGACCATGACCTTTAATTGCCATCCAAGCGGCTTTTTTACCTTGATGGGCAACAGCGTAGACCAGTGTATAGAAACTTTGGAAAAGGAAAAAGTTCCGGTTATAGGCACAAATTGTACCTTAAATAGCGCTGAGATGGTTGATCTGGTCAAAATAATGAGAGAAAAAACTTCCTTGCCCCTTATCGCTCAGGCCAATGCCGGCAAGCCATCTCTTTCCAAGGAAGGCGAAGCTACTTATTCCCAAGGAATTGATGATTATGTCCGCTATATTCCTCAGATGATGGAAAATGGAGCCAATCTTATTGGCGGTTGCTGCGGTACTAACCCTGATTATATAAAAAGAATGGCTGCAATTATAAAACCAGTATAGAAAAAGATTATTTATTTAAATTAATTATACAAATTTATTTGCTAATAATACTATACGCTCTGTATATTATTTTATT
>CAZEQD010000024.1:10206-30713 GCA_964514305.1 uncultured Eubacteriales bacterium | reverse complement strand
AATAAGCAGAATCTGGAAGAAGTACTCAGCCGGGATCTGGCCGCCTTTAACAATTTACTCAAGAAGAAAAACATACAGAATATAATCGTTCGTTTTCCTTAGCTTATAATTCGGGCAAAGACAGGAAAAGCCAGTCTATTTCCACTGATCTTCCAGTAATTAAGTGTCGAATATCATAATATTCTGAAGTTAAAGTATCAAAGTCCAGAGCAGGCCTAAATCACCATCTATTTTTTCTCCCTGTTCTAATTTTCCTTCTCCTTCAGCAATATTTAGAGGCTTAGGGAGTGGAAATATTTACCGAAGTTAAATTGAAAAGAGTTGATGTAGATGGCCATCATAAATTGGTCAAAGCCAAGGTGGCCAGCCGAGAACATAAATTCAAGGCCGAACAGATTCTGATGGCCACTGGAAGAAGGCCCAATACTGCTAATTTAGGCCTGGAAAAAATCGATCTAAATTTGGGGTTCACATTTTAGCTCCACTGCCCGCTGACATCATCCACGAGGAGGTAATGATCGCCAAAAACAGAATGACCATTGAGGAGGTTATTAATACCCTCCATATTTTTCCTACCCTGTCTGAAGCCACAAAATTAGCGGCTCAATCATTTAGAAGAGATATAACAAAAATGAGCTGCTGTGCTGAATGACAGCCAGGAATTCGAGGGAAATTCGAGGGACACGTACTAATTTGAAAAATCAGCACGTGTCCCAAATTTCTTTTATTTATCCTCCAACTTCAGGGGTTTGAAGGGCTTGAACAGGGAGAATTCTGACTCTTTGAGCATTTTCTTGAAATTGGCCACATCAGTCTGATAGAAATTGTTAAAATCTTTAATGAATGCTTCCACCTTGGGTTTTACTTTATCATATTTCACTCGAGCTGCCTGGCTAATGGGCTCAATGCCGGCGCCCATAATCATCATGGCTGCCCGCATCACCTGGCTTCTCAAGCCGGCCGAACGATCAGCTATTCCCTGTTTAGGAGGAGTGGGATTTAGCTTTTCAGCAAATTCCTTTAATTTTTTATCCAGCTCCCTGGCTGCTTTGACTATCTCTTGTGTCTTTGGACCTTTTTTGGCTCGGGCATATTCTAGCACAGTCTGAAGGGCTTTTTGAGTATCCTTTACCTGGCGATCAGCGGCACTGATAGTGGTCATTAACTTCTGGGCAACTTTTCCCATCTGGTAATTGGCTTTTAAAACTTCAATGTCAATTTTCAAGCGAGGATCACTCTTCACCATAAATGTCTGACTTGCTTCCTGATCATCATATTTAACCTTGACAGTATATTCTCCGGGCAGAACTTTAAGCCCTCCTCGTCTAAAGCCAAATTGCACCTGTCTTTCTCCTTCAGGCTGAGGGGCTTCTTCTCTAAAATCCCAATAGATGCGGTTCAGGCCTTTATTTTCGGTTCCCTTCAACTCTCTTACTTTGTTACCCTCACTGTCAAAAATAGTGATCGAGACACGGGAAGAAGCAGGAGGCATCATACCCGTTTGACCAAAACGTCCCATCATCCCTCGCTGGCGCATTCTTTCTAACATCTGCTGTCTCATCTGACTCTGCTCCTCTTCTTTTTTCTTTTCTGAAGGTTTAGGTGGGCTGGGTATAAGGTAATAAGTAATACAGGCGCCCATCCTTTTGTTTTGACCGATGAAAACGGTATCACCCGGGCTTATGTAAGAGCTCAGCCTTCCTTGCTGATATTGGTAGGCATCAGGGACCTTAAATAAATGCAGCTTTTTCTGGAAGAGAGCAGCAGAAATCTCCCGTAAGGGTGAAATATCATCAATAATGTAGACAGAACGGCCGTGAGTGCCAATAATAAGGTCATTCTCCCGAGGATGAACAGCCAGATCACGCACCGGCACAGTTGGCAGTCCCTGAGTCCATTTCAGCCAGCTCTGGCCGCCATCAAAGCTGATGAAGAGCCCGAATTCAGTCCCCAGGAAAAGTAAATTCTTGTTGACTGTATCTTCTTCGATGACGTGAGCAAAACCATCAATCTCAGGGCTAGCCAAACTTTTCCAGGTACGACCGTAGTCATGGGTAACAAAGACATAAGGGGTCCAATCAGCCCGGCGGTGGTTATCGAAGGTGGCATAAGCTGTGGCTGCATCAAACCTGGAAGCTTCAACATGAGAGACCCAGGTCTCGGGTGGGACTCTGCCTTTTTTGCCTGAAGTCAAGGATTTGGAAACAAGCTGCCAGGTTTTACCCCCATCTTGGGTTAACTGAATGTTGCCATCATCGGTACCCACCCAAATCACGCCTTCCTTGACAGGACTGGGGGAGATACAAAGTATAGTGCAGTGGTTCTCCGCATTGGTTACATCCAGAGTCAGGCCTCCGCTTTCAGCCTGTTTCTGCTTTTCAGGATTATTGGTAGTTAAATCCGGACTTATGATTTCCCAGGTTCTGCCTTTATCCCGGCTGCGGTGGAGGAACTGGCTGCCTAAATAGATGGTAGCTGGATGAAAAGGATCTATACTAAAACCTGCATTCCAGTTATAACGATGTTTAACATCTGATTCAGTGGGAACGATATCGCGGCTGAGCCCGGTTGAAGCATCAAAATAGTAAAGATTTCCTCCTTGAGACATGCCGTAAACACCATTGGGATTTTCTGGATCTGGCTCAGTATCAAAACCATCACCGCCGCCAACTGTTTTCCACAGATAACTGTAAACGGTCCTTTCTTTAAGAGCATAGGCTGGGCCCCGCCAGGAACCATTATCCTGGAGGCCGCCATAAACGTTATAGGGAATTTGCATATCGTAACTTACATGATAGAACTGACCCAAAGGTAAATTGGTGACAAAACGCCAGCTCTTACCTCTATCATAGCTGATAACAACGCCACCGTCGTTGCCGACGATCAACTCTTGACCATTAGGGTGAATCCACATGGCATGGTAATCAGAATGAGACTGGCTGAAAGTGGCCAGGCTTCTGAATGTTTTGCCGCCGTCTTCGCTTACTTTCAATTGAGATTGAAGCATGTAAACTATGTTTTCATTAGTGGGGTTTACCCAGATTCGGCTGTAATAGAATGGGCGGCCGTCAATTCCGGATTGATTATTTACCACCTGCCAATGAAAGCCACCATCTGTTGAACGCAAAAGTGCACTTTTTTTGGCCTCTACCAGGGCATAAACAATTTGAGGGTTATTAGGAGCAAAGGCAATCCCAATTCGGCCCAACTCCCCTTTGGGCAGACCATCTTTGTCAGTTAATTTCTGCCAATTTTGGCCCCCATCTACAGTAATATAAAGGCCGCTTCCCGGGCCTCCGGATTTAAAAAACCAGGGCCAGCGGCGGTACTGCCACATGGCTGCTATAATTTTATTAGGATTGCTGGGATCCATGGCCATGTCAGCTACCCCTGTTTTTTCATCAATATAGAGAATTTTCTGCCAGGTTTTACCCTGGTCTACTGTCTTATAAGCACCTCTTTCTGGGTTTTCTCCCCAGGCAGTGCCCATGGCTCCCACATACGCCACCCTGGGATCATAGGGATCGAGTAAAATCTTGGAGACTCTCTCGCTTTCCTCCAGGCCCAAAAATTTCCATGTCTGGCCAGCATCGAGGCTGAGGTAAACTCCTCGGCCTACACCAGCAGAGTTACGGACAGCGGCCTCACCTGTGCCTACCCACACAATATTGGGGTTGGTTTGATTAACAGCTATGGCTCCAATGGATGAGACTGGCTGTTTATCAAAAATAGGTATCCAGGTCGTGCCCCCATTGGTTGATTTCCAGACCCCCCCAGTAGCTGCTCCAACATAAATGATATTAGGATTGGAGGCAACAGCTTCAATAGCCCCTATGCGGCCGCTCATATTAGCCGGGCCAATACATCTGGCCTTCAGGCCGGCAAAAATTTGAGGATCAATTTTTGCCCAGAGAGAAGGATTAAAAACCAGAAAAGCAACAACCAGTAGAAGAGAAAGTTTAATGGCTAATTTTTTCATGGGCTCAACCTCCTTTTCTAATTATTTAAAAATAAAAACAATAAATATTTCCTTCTTTTAACCTGTTATTATTTTTATACCAAAAATCTATCTTAATAAAGTAAAAAATTTATGCAGATCTCCTATAATATTAAATTTTAAATGCTTTAAGAAATCAGCAAGGTGTTGACTGGAAGTATAGAAATTGATGAAGAGAAAGCATGAATATTCATCATCTGTTTCAATAATTTAGACGATATCTTTATCTAATTTCTTCCTTTTTAGGTAAAAAATTATTTAATTTATTCCCTTTTATTTGCGGATTCATCATAATTCTAAAGATTTTAGACCTCTATTCAGGAACATTTGGCGGTTGTACCAGAAGACTCTATCTCTAACTATTTCATTCTTATCGGCCCTTGCTTAGGAATTATCTTTCATCTTCATTCTATATCTCAGCTTGATTCTATCTTGTTACCAGCAAAACGGATTCTATTATTTAGAAAACTGCGGAATAAAAAAAATTGCCATGTTGTCTAATTTATGTTTAAGATAAAAGCAAGCTCTAAAAGCGAGAAGATAAGTTTCTATCAAGGACAAAAAGAAACTGAAGGAAACGGACCTCGTAAACAAGGCTCGACAAGGGGATAAAAATGCATTCAAAGAGCTTATCAAAAAATATGAACATCAGGTGGCCGGAACAGTGATCGGCATACTGGGAGTAGGCACTGAGGCTGAAGATATAGGACAGGAAGTCTTTCTTCGTTTTTATCAATCCCTGGGTAAGTTCAGAGGAGAGTCAAGCGTCGGGACCTATCTGACTCGGATCGCTATCAATCTGGCTATAAATGAACTCAGGCGGGACCGCTACCGAAAAAAATTCTTTTTTCTTAGATCAAACAAAGGAATTGCCAATAGTACTTCCATTGAGGATAAACAGAAGCAGCAGGATATCAAAAACATGGTCAGGCAGGCCATCCAGCAACTTGAGCCCAAGTTTAGGACAGTCATTGTCCTGCGCTTAATCAACGGCTACTCCAGTCAAGAAACAGCCGATATTTTAGGCCTGCCGTTAGGGACGGTAATGTCTCGTCTGGCCAGAGCTCAAATGAAATTAAAAAAAATATTAAAACCACTTATGGGAGAATGATATGAAAACAAAGGGGATGAATTACCGTAAAAAAATCAGAAAGCTTCTTTTTCGTTCTTTTGAAGGAGAGCTAAAGGAAAAAGAAAAGAAGCTTTTAGAAAAAGCCCTGGAAAACTCAAAGGAAATACGTCAGGAGAAAGAGGAGATTAAAAAGCTCCGTCAGGCTGTGGCTAAAAGCGCCGTTAAATCATTCAAACCTTTTTTTGCTGAAAGAGTTATAACCAGACTAAAAGCTACTGAAACCAGAGAAGAAAATTCCCTGGAAGGCTTTTATCAATCGTTAAAGCCAATCTTTAAACGTTTAGCTCTTGCCGGTTCAATCATCATGCTGGTCTTGATTCTTTATAATTTAAAAATAGGAGACGCTCTTTCCTCAGAAGAAGTCTTCTATGCTTCGGAAGAAGCCATTGAAGAGGTGCTTCAGACGCCTTTTCTTTAAATAAGGAGCAAGAGAATGAATTTAAAACTTAAAATAACTCTAATCATTACACTCACTCTTATCATCGGGGTGGTTATTGGAGCCATGGCTCATAGAGCCTACCTCCAGAATCGTATTAAAAGAACATTTGCCTGGGAAAACCCGAACATGTTTAGAGCAATCTACGAAAGAATGATCAGGCCCAGTCCTGATCAGTCCAGACAAATCAGAAATATTCTGGCTAAACACGCTTTAAATGTAGTCAAAATAAGAGATGACTACCGCCAGAAAATGCAGTCAGAATTTGAAGCCATAAGAGAGGAAATATATCCCCTTCTTACTCCAGAGCAAAAAAAACGCCTTAGTAATTTTCTTCCCTGGAGGCTCCCTTTCCGGAGAAGAGGCCCTCTCAGAGAAATAACTAAAGAACTCATAATCCTGAAAGATAGGCTAGGACTGAACCAAGAACAAGTTTTCCAAATCAGACGTATCCTGGAGGAAACTGCCTCTAAAATGAGGATGCCTTATAGAGGAAGGCGAAGCTTAGAAGAAAGGCAATCAATCATGGAAAAACTAAAAGAGGAAAAAGAGAAGGCTATTGAAAAATTATTAACAAAAGATCAGAAAAAATTATATGAACAATTCAAAAAAGACATCCAAAGATAAAGACAAAAACAAATAAAAAAAGCCCCTGACTCCGTAAAGCCAGGGGCTGCTTAGAAGTAAAATATTTATTACTTACTCTGTTCTTCTCTCCACTTGCGAAATCTCACCAGTCCTTCGCCTCTGCGGAAGAATCCTCTTCTTCTTAAAAACAGGCCTCTTTCTTTCCGAAGATTTTTACTCACAGCTCTCAGTGCTTCTTTCTGTTCAGGTGTTAATATTTTGCCGATTTGGTCTCTGAGTTTAATTCTTTCCAAAAAGATCTCCTGCCTGATAGTGGAAACTTTGGCCAGAACTGCTTTAATCTGATCATAATCAAGGTTTTCTTCCTGCTGCAGAAGTTTTTGGAGCTCCAATTGCCGCAGATTGGCTTCATTTCTTATCTGAATCATCTTTTTGGCAGAAGAAAAAACCAGGTCTTCAATTTTGGCTAACTGACTGTCTTCTATTTTGAGCTCTTGCTGGTTAGCTTTTAGAAAGCGCAGAATTCCGGTGCCAGACCGTTCCATCATTCTTGGCCTCATTATTCTCCGGGGTTGGGCAAAGGCGCTTACACCCAAAAAAAGCATAAGGGATAAGGCAACTGATAGGGATAAGGCTTTTCTCATTTTTTTACCTCCTGAGTTAAATATTTTATCATTTTCTTCTTGCTATTATTAGACAAAGCACCTTCTTCTCTTATTCCCCAAAATAAAGAAAAATGGGGCCTGTCCCCTTTTTTCCTCTTATGGCTAAATCTGAATTGGGTTAATATAAGCCTAAATAAAGATAAACGGAGGCTTCTAATGAATCAGGCATCCAAAACTAAATATTCTGGTGAACCATCTTCAGCTAAAATAACAAAAACTTTGATTAAATATATAGGTCAAATCGCTCGAGGATGCGGGGCCAAGTTTAAAATTGAAGTGAAAAGATCATTTTTGGAACGGCCATTTTCAAAAAGAAAGTTGATTGACTCTCCTAATTTCTATCTTGGCCCCCATATGTTTATCCTGAACATACACCTGCCTTAATTCAATAGAATAGAATGGGCTTGAGTATCGAAAGGATTCGTTTTTTCCTAAATAAAAAAGTTTATCCTTAACTTCTCGTAAGAAATCAGGCTGCATATAAAGACTAACATCATCTCCTCTTTTTATGTCTTTTATTCCATTTTGATGGGCATAGTCATCAGCCGCTTTATTTGAATATTTAATCTTTCTTTTCTTATCAAAAATAAAAATTGCTGCCTCTTTTCTCTCGGCCACATCTTCCAAAGCCTTGCTGACAAGAATTAAATCTTTGGTCCGCTTCCAAAGACGAATTTCACGGAAAGGCAAAAACAGCCTGAAGCCAAACCAGTAGACGGACCAGGCAATCAGTTTAGGCAAGGCTCGAAGCTTCCCTAAAATAGATAAAATCTTATTTTTAATAAGTTCGAATTCTTTCTGAGAGAGAGGGCTCTTCTTTAAAACGTAAGCCCGGCCGTATTTCTGACATACAGCCATCACTTTTTCAAGGAGTTCCTGGTTATAAACATGGATGTGAATAATATTACTTACAGTAGAGAAAGGGTTATCAATGGGATTGGGCAGAGATTCTAATTCTTCAGCTAATTGCTCTTTGGCCGTCTCGACCAAACCTTCTATCCTGATTTTTAGACAAAAACCAGGGTGTTTGGCCTCCTGTCTCTTGTAAGTCAGGGTAGATTTTTGTTTCTTTATTTTTTTCCTGAAGTCTTCAATGAATTCTTCGACTTCCCGTTGTTTACCTAAAGCTTCTAACCAGCCTTCTAAAGTATCAACAAAAGCTAAACCTCCGGCATCAACAATTCCTTTTCTTTTGAGGATAGGAATTTCCTGCTGTTTGGATTCGAGCAGTTCTTTAACTGCTCCTATATAGGCTTCCTTTAAAATTTCAGCTATATCCTTTTCTTTTCTCAGGCATTCCCTAGCTCTTTGAGCTGAAACTCTCATCGTGCTCAAAATTGTGCCTTCTCTTGGCCTGCGAAAAGAAAGATAGGCAGACTCTGTGCCCGCTTCCATGGCCGCCACCAGGGCTTCACCCTCAAGCTTTTTCACGTGGTGCTGGGCAAGATAAGAAGAAAAGCCAGAAAGATAGGCAGCCATAGCTGTGCCCGAAAAGCCGGTCCCATTTTCACAGGCCCGCCAGGCTATTTGTCCGGTAGTTTTTTCTATTGAAGAAAAATCAAGATTCTCTGCCAGATTGCTCAGAGTGTAAACAAAATTCCTGCCGGTGTCAGCATCAATAACTGGATAAATATTTAAACGATTAAGGGTACTCTCATTCTTTTTTAATTTAAGCAAAGATCTTTTAAACATTTCCGCTAGAGTCTCGCTTGTAATCTCCTGATAACCATGTTTCCTCACAGCTACTGAAAGGGTGTAAGGACCGGTATGGGTCCCGACCAAGGTTCCAATCTGAAAAAATGTTATTTCTTTTAGGTTTTCTTTAAATTTATTTTTTAAGGCTTCTATTATCCTTTCTGCCTTATTTCTCGTTGGCTGACCTGAATAATTTATCCTGACTGAAATTTCTTCATTAAAACCAACAATTCTTTCTATCTCGTCAAGAATCCAGCTTTCTACTTTACTCCTGGGAATGGTGGCCACAGGAACCGGGACTCCATCCTTTAAGGTAATAACCGAACTCAACCTCAACCAGTCAGCTACAAGAGAAGCAACTTTTTTTAATTTCCGAACTCGTCCACCTTTCCTGAGATAACGCAATTTATAAACACCGACCAACAAATAAACTCGTTTCTTTATTCGCTTAACATAATTGACAATTGACTCTATTCCCTCGCCTCGGGCAGCCAGCTCAGCAGCTTCTTTTACTATAAAATACTGGGCACTAAAAGCCTGTTTTGAATCAACGACTTTAACCTTACAACCAGTGTTGTTGCTTACTATTTCGGCTGCTCTTTCCACATTTTCAAATATTTTGCTTAATTCTTTAGGAACGTGAATGCAAACTACATCTTTCTTTCCTTGAGAAGCCTCCATAATAAATTGCTTGCATTTTTCGACAGTAACGGCCCCGGTTGAGGGTATATCTTCCTTTTTTTTGATCTTCTCTAAATACCGAAAAAATGAATCTTTACTCTGGAATAGCCCATCTTCAGGTTTTTCCTCCTGGTTGGAAGAAATCGTGATGAGTTTTCCCTTCTTATTCAATACATTAAAGGGAATGATTGAAATTTTATGGGCTCGGGCAAAGTTCTTTTCTAAGTTGGCGCTTTCATCGGTGACAATTGCTACCGATCTCATCCTGTTCCCTACAAGTGTATAAAGTATACAAAAAATTAAGGTTAATTCAAAATTTAATTTTGGTTTGATTCTTATTACAAACTGTCCGCTGGGGACAGCGGGCCCTACAGACAGCATGCCTTACAGGGGATGAAGACGGCTCATTGAGAATGCTCCCCTCATTGCCAGAATGATTCTTTCTATACTGTCTGTCTTTGCTCATTTCTTTTTTCCTGATTTTTGGCTTAAAGCCTTTTTAAAACCTGGATGAACCTTTATGCCTAAGCTTTCAGCCTTCTTTAAACATTTCCAGGCCAAAGTGTATTTTTTCTGGTAGAAAAAAACAACAGCTAGGTTGTTATAGGCCTGACCATAATCTGGATTAAATTCAATTGCCTGGCGGTAATGAGAGGCAGCTTTAGATAAATTTGTCCTCTTAAAATAAAAATTAGCCAGGCTGAAATGAGCTTGAGAATATGCTGGTTTCAATTCCAGGGCTTTTAAATACTCCTCCTCGGCTCGTTCCCAATTTCCTTTTCTTTCGGCCAAAATTGCTAAAATGTAGTGAACTTCAGGCAGAGAAGGACCCAATTGAAGAGCTTTATCAGCCGCTAGTTCAGCTTCCTTCCTCTTATCCTGTCTTAAATAGGCTTCAGCCAGGATAGTATAAACTAAGGAGGAATTAGGATTAATCTTTGCTGCTTTCTGGCAGTTGTTAATAGCTTCTTCTAATCTTCCTTTCTGGAGATAAGCTGAAGCTAAGTTGGAATAGGCCTGGCAATACTCAGGCTTCAGCTGAATGGCCAGTTTAAACTGTTCGATAGCTTTATCACTAAAACTTTTGATTAAGTAAACTCGACCAAGATTATAACGAGCTTCTGGATAGTTTGGATTTAACTCTAGAGCTTTTAAGTACTCCTTAATAGCTGCTTCTCTCAGGCCGCGGTGAAAATAAATAGTGCCTAAATTGTTGTGAGCACCAGCTAATGAAGGTTTAAGGGCCAGGGCTTTCTGGGAAAAAGCCTCTGCTTCTTCATCTTTACCTTTTTCAATAAAAGCTGCGCCTAACCCTGATAAAGCTTCAGCCAAGCGGGGATATATAGTTAGTGCTTTTCGGTATTCCTTAATGGCCAGATCAAACATTTCCTTTTTTAAATAAATTTGGCCTAAATTAGAATGAGCCAGAGCGTAGTCAGGATTGAGCCTAAGAGCCTCTTTATATTCTTTTTGAGCCTTATCTAGCCAACCTTTTTTGGCATAAGCAATACCTAAATTATAATGGATCTCTGGCTGGTCAGGATTGAAGCTCAAGGCTTTATGATATTCCCCAATTGCTTTGGCCACCTGACCTTTTCTTCTCAAAGCGATCCCCAACAGATTATGAGCTTCTGGAGAATTAGGGTCCATAGCCAGAACCTGTTGGCATTCATTTATCATAGAGTCATAATTTTCCTCTTCCAGATAAATTGAGGCCAGCACAATAAAAACTTCTGGCTCCTGACGGCCCATCTTTTTTCTCTGAGTATAGACAGCCTGAGCTTTCTTTAAATTTTCAGGAGGGAGTGGAAAAAGATAAGGATTGAAAGTCCTGTTTTTATTCAAGCTTATTATCTGAGAAGTAAAGGGATCAAAGTTATCACCTGGATTTTCAAAATCCATAATAGAGCCCTTCTCTTCCAGATCCACAGCTCCCATGAGGTGAGCTAGCTCATGTTTCAAAATCCTCCTCATCAGTTCTTCAGGTTGCAGGTGTCGAACTAAAATATAGCCACAAAGATAAGAAGCAATGCCAGATAAATGTTCATTTAAGTGGTACTGGGAAGTAAAACCTAAAACGGCATCAACTCTTCCCCTACCCACTTTCCGACGGAGATCATTTAACAAAGCTAACATGGAATGACGAGAATTATCAGAGAGCCATGATTCGATTTCTTTGATCTCAAATTTGAGGCCAAAGCAACGTTCATACTCCAGGGAAACATCATTGACTAAGCGCTTAATCTGCAAGCGCCAGTTTGGCTTGAGTCTGAATTCCTCATCAACGGCTACTTTTAGGTTAATAATTCGTAAGGGGTTGGCGTGAGCAAAGCTATAATCTAATAAAAAGAGCAGAATATATAAGAAAACGAAGCTTTTCTTTAGAAACACCTGCTGGATGTGATGAATACTAAGAATTTTTATTCTAGTCAACAAGTTAAATTTATTATAACACAGGTCAGTAATGGCTTAGAATAAACGGAAAATGATTGGAAGCACCCGGGAAATAAATTCAACAAAAAAGGCTGCTCCTTCTTATAAAGGAACAGCCTTTTGCTTTCTAAAATTACCTGTTTATTTTTTCTCTAAAGAAATATCACCGCTAAAAGTAGAAAGCTTGATATCAGCCCCACCGCCGTTTACGCTACCTCTTATTTCTTTCCTGCTGATTTTACCAGAAACAACAATAGCAAATTCACTATCTATTGACCCACTGAAAGTTTCTGCTTCAAAATCAAAAGCACTCTCAGCCGGAATTATCATCCTGATATCCCCACTATGGGATTTTAGCTCATACTTGCCATCGGCTTTCAATCGACCATCATAAGTTACTTCGCCGCTTAAGGATTTGGCTCTTACCGTCTGAGCCTCGGAGATATTCTTTAGATCAATTTCACCACTAACCGTTTCGGCTTCAACGGAGCCTTTAATTCTCCGTAAATCGATATCACCTGAAACTGCTTTTAAATATAGACTGCCACTGATATCAGTCATAGTCAGATCTCCGCTGACAGCTTTGCATTCTACTCCTTTGGAGACTCCACTGACCTCAATATCTCCACTGACGGTATCTGTTTCTACTGATCCTCCTATTTCAGTCAGACTAACATCACCGCTAACTGACTTGATTTTTATGGCTGCCTCTGCTGGAATCAACAGGTTATAATCAATAGAAACATTCAAAGACCTGAAAGGCGACTTTGGGTATTTAGTGCTGATGCGGAGCACATTATCTTCTTTTAGAACTTCAATTTCTACTTTTTTAGCATTCTCTTCTGCCTGAGCCAGAGAGGAAGCTCTGGAGATTTTAAGGGCATTGATTTTCACTTCATTCTTATCCCAGCTTTTAACTTCAATGTCACCTGAAATATTCTTCAAAATTACCTTGCCGTCTTTGGCCAGAGCAACTGATTTTTCGAACTTCTCCTCATACTTTTCTTTACCAGAGAAGGCCAAAGCTGTCCGGCCCAAAAAGAGCAGAAACATTACGAGGATAATCAGAGAAAAAATATTTTTTTTGTTATGCATATTAAACTCCTTATTAATTTCTCATTAAATTTATAAGTTTGGGTTTCGTCTTATTAGCGGAGAAGCCTCTACTTTTAAAGCTATCATCCTGTCTAAGACATCCACTTTTTTTCTGTAAGCTTCTAATAGATAATTTCTGACTTCAAGATTATCTGGATCCTGAAGGACAGCTTGTTTCCAAGCTTTTATGGTAGTATCTACTACCTCAAGGTTTCCTTTAAAAACCTCAAGTAATCGAGGATCCAAATTGTCTTTTTCAGAAACAGCTACATCGGCTAAGGCTTTTATGGCTAATTGGTAATGATGTTCAGCTTCTTCCAGCTTAACCAGGGCATTACGATGAGGATCTACAGGCTGTGTGGACCACCAATATCTGGGGCCTAGAGTCAGCAGACTGATTATAAAAGCTACTATAAGAAATGAACTGGCCAGGACATATTTGAGTCTGGGTTGGAGGAAAAAGTTTTGAAGCCAGCTGAGCTTTAAACTTTCTTGAGCTTTAACGTCTTGGGCTTCTGGTTTTAGGCCAGCTTTTATTTTAAGCCAAGTTTCAGAAGAAGGGGTCAGGCTCTCCAGTTTGGGGGCGGTCTCAATGATTCTTTCAAAATCCTTAAGTAAGGCCCGACAATCGGGACATTTTTGGAGATGATGCTCCAGAGAAGATACTTTTTTCACATCCAGACTTTTATCTAGATAATCATTAATTAATTTTCTGGCTGTTGAGCATCTCATTTTAAATCTCCTTATATAATCTGTTTATCTTTGAGATGATTTCTTAATTTTAACCTGGCTTTAAAAAGCTGAGATTTGGAGGTGCCTACCGCACACCCCAATACTTGAGAAATTTCTTCATGTTTAAATCCCTGAACATCATGAAGTAAAAAAACACTTTTTAATCGAGGAGGCAAAATCTTAATGGCTTCCTCAAGAGGTCTTCTTAAACTTCTATCCTTAAGGAGAGGTTCATCTTGCTTGAGAGTGTGTTCAACTCCTTCAAGGGCCACAGTCTTTTGGAGTTTACTTTTATTCTGGCGAAGGTAACTGTAGCAGGTATTGAGAGCAATGCGGTAGACCCAGCCTCTAAAAGTTCCTTCCACCTTAATATCCTGAATATTAGTAAAGATTTTGATAAAGATGTCCTGGAGAAGATCTTCAGCTACAGCAAAATTATAAGTATGTCTGTAAATCAGGTTAAATAAAGGCTTTCTGTACATATCATATAATTTTTCCATGGCCTCAATCTCACCCTGTTGACTGCGCTTAATTAAATTTATTTCCTCGGGCTTCATCCTCTCCTCTTCTGCGGGCAGGCTCATTGTAACACACTGAATGCTTATTAGACCATGCCGGCTTCGGGGACGAAGCCTCAAATTCAAGCTCAAGCAAGGCATTTCATCATATCCTTTCATTCAATAAAGATGCTTCTTAAAGTAAAAAGGTTGCCTGCAATTTAAAGATTTCTAGAAAAATTTTTCAGGCAGGATAGTTTCAGTTTAAAGTTGAAGGTTTAAGGTTGAAGAAGAATAGTTTAAAGTTTAAGGTTTAAAGTATGTAGGGAACGATTTCCGACCGGTCCGCTATATAATAAATAAACGGCCTGCTGGAGACAGCGGATCCTACACTTTACTCCTAACTCCTCACCGTTTACTGTATCAGTACAATTGACCCTACAGTTTACACCTCACTCCTTACTCTTTACTCCTCACTCATCTGGTCCAGGCGTAACCCAGCTTAACAAAAAAAGTCCTGTCTGTCTGAGTAACATCAATCCCGGTCATTCCCAGATAATTATCGGAATAGCCAAGGAAAAGAACTGTCTGCGGATTAATTTTATAAGAGAAAAGAAGCTGGGTGAAAATAGTCTGTGTTTTTTTACTTATGGGAAAAAGATAAAGCTCAGGATCACGCAAAACATCTAGATACTGGACTATAGCCCCGGACAAAGGTACGGATATTAAAATTATAAACAAGGCGTATCTGGCTTAGATTGGCCGCAAAAATTTTCTTTCCTTTAAGAGCCAGCATCTGAAAGGCATGTTGCAAATTAATATTAACATGTCGCCCTAGCCCCAGCTCAGCCAAACGGCCAGCATAAAGGAAGCCAAGAGTTGAGCGGCGGCCGACATCTCTTCTGTAGCGAAAAACTCCACTGGATACATCCTGCTCCAGAGATGTGGAGAGGGAGCCTTGATTAGAAGGGAAAAGCAGATTGTTCAAGCGATCATAGGCACCAAAAAAACCGACGGCATTCTTACCTATTTTACCGGTCAACTTAAGGCCGCCAGCAGGATCAGCTACAGTCCTGGTAAAGACTGCCTCCAGTGGTGTCAGAAAAAAATCAGCTCCTTCCAGAAAAAAGGGACGTTTTTCAGGGTATCTAAGGGCAAACCTTGTATTTACCTCTAACTGAGCCACATCTGCTTCAACCTGAGAAAAATCAGGGTTGAGAGTAGCGTTTAAAATAATATTAGGAGTTACCCCCCCAGCGGGCAGTTAGGCCCGGTTCGGGCTTAATCTTGCCGGCTTCCATTGATCCCGGGGGAAACTGCTCTCTTCTATCGGTCCGGACAGAGGTTAAAGTTGGATCAAATTCCAGATTGTACCCTGGAGATATCCCCTGAAATCCCGAAACTTTATTCATCTGACAGAGTATACAGGCAATATTTCGTCGTCTTTTATGAGAAATCAAGCGATGACGGACACTGCGGGGGTAAGAACGCTCAGCCGAAAAACCCCAGGTTTGAACTCCAGAAGTACGGGGAAAACGGAGCTGGTTAAAAGGAATGGCTATTTCCACTGAATAGCCCCAATCAGTAATTTCCCCGGCCGATTTCCAGATAGCATCCCAGGAGAAATCTTCATAACCCTCCATCTCGCTAAAATTGGCATCGGCCTGAACACCGAGAGGATTAACTCTAAACTGAAAGCCCCGTCTCTCATCATTAAAAGGATCGATAAGAATAACTACATGGTCATCCTGAATTAGGGTATCTGTGGCATCTCTATCCATTAGGTGGGCTCTTATCTGAGAAGGATTAGGGTCATAGCAACGGAAACCAATATAAAGAAAGTTTTTATCAAAAGTAACCAGACAATCTGTATCAACCAGAGCAGGGATGTTATCGCCCGGCATCCATTCATAGGGAAGCTTAATCAGAGTTGCTTCTGACCAGGCCTGTTCATTAAGGAAGCCATCAATCTTTATGGCAGAAGTAGCAGGTTTTATGGTGAAATGTTTGGCCTTGGAAAGCGGTTTGGTTTGTTTTTGATTAGACTGGAAAGAAAAATTTTTGGAGATTGTTTCCTCGCCCTGAAGTAATTTTTGTCCCAGACCGCTGAGACAAAAAATAATTATTGTCAAAAAAAATAATTTCTTTAAAATCTTAAGGCTAAAAGCAGCAGGCGATACTGCTTTTAAGTAATTTTTATCAATGCTATCTCGGTTTATATTTATAGAAATAGAAATTAATTAAGCCTGGAGATTAGATATGGACGCTTATTTTAAGAAATTTGCAGGTCAAAATCAACTTGTCTGTCTCCAGTATTATTAATACGGAATAAAAAGCTGTTTGGTTGCGGTATATCAAAAGATTTTTATTTTTGAAGACGAATTTGCTATGATGGAACTTGTCAAAGCAAGAACATTAAGCTTATGCTGTAAACCAGGGTAATAAGATGAAGGCTAATCAGAGATTCCGATTAATCCTTTTCCTTATTGGCAGCCAGCTCCTTTTTTTTAGCTGCCAGAGTAATTCACCTCTACCAGGGATAATTGAAGTTTCAGGCCTTATCGAAGCCATCGAAACAGAGGTTCGTTCCCAGGTACAAGGCCAAATTAAAGAAATTTTGGTCAAAGAAGGTCAGCAGATTAAAAAAGGTGACTTCCTTTGTCTGATTGATGATCAGAAATTAGAACTAAAACTCAAACAGATCGAGGCTGCTCTTCAAGGAGCTGAATACAAGCTAAGACTTTTTAAAAAAGGAACCAAGCAGGAAATAATCGCTATGGCTCGGAACAAATTAGAAATAGCCAAGAAGGAGCTGGCTTTAGCCCAAAAAAATCAAGAACGTACCAGCAGGCTCTTCGAACAAGGAGCCGTTTCAGAAGTCCAGAAAGAAGAGGCTGATTTAAAATTAAAAGCCGCCCGGGAGAAATACCAAAATGCAACTGAAAATTATCAGTTAGCCTTGCGGGGACGAGAAAAGGAAGAAATTGAAATGGTGGATGCTGAAATAAACAACCTCAAGGCCCAAGAGCAACTCATCATGAGGCAAATTGAAGACACCAAGGTCAAGGCTCCTTCCAGCGGATTCCTGGAAGTAAGACATGTAGAGGTCGGGGAGCTGGCTATTCCAGGCAGCCTTCTTTTTACCCTCATAGATTTGGACAGAACTTATGTTAAGGCTTATATCCCTGAAAAATATATAGGCCAAATAATTATGGGAAATACAGTCGAAGTCAGCTGCGATTCTTATCCAGATAAAATCTTCAAAGGAAAAGTGGATTATATTGCTGATGAGGCTGAATTTGCTCCTAAAAATATTCAGACTAAAGAGGAACGTCTAAAACTTGTCTTTATGATTAAATCTTATCTTGATAATAAACAAAGGTTGCTCAAACCTGGCATGCCGGTGGATGTAATAATCTGGCTTAGAAATAAAAAATAAGTCCTGAGCGCAGGCGGAACCAGTTAATGCCAGGGATTCATCAAATACCCAATGACAAATAATGTTTATGCCTTCCAAATAAAAAATCTGACCAAAAAATTTAACGGTATAACCGCTATAGCCGGCATCACCTTAAACATAGAAAAAGGAGAAATCATAGGCATTATTGGCCCCGATGGAGCCGGTAAAACAACTCTCCTTCGCCTTCTTTGCGGTCTCTATCAGCCCGCCTCCGGCTCTATTCTATTAGAAGGTATTGAGATCTCCAAAAAACCTCAGAAAGCCAAAGAAAAATTAGGCTACATGCCTCAACAATTCAGCCTCTACGGAGATTTGACCGTGGCTGAGAATCTAAAATTCTTTGCTGATCTCTACGGTCTCCCCCAGCAAAAATTCAAGGCTAAAAAAGAGGAACTTCTGAATTTTTCCGGATTAGCACCTTTCGTCAATCGCTTGGCCAGGAATCTATCAGGAGGAATGCAGAAAAAACTGGCCCTGGCTTGTAATCTGTTTCACACTCCCCGGATTCTCCTCCTTGATGAACCAACAACAGGAGTGGATCCCATCTCCAGACAGGAACTCTGGCAGCTTCTTGTCTATCTTAATTGCCAAGGAGTAACTATTATTATCACTACTCCCTATATGGATGAATCTTATAAATGCCACAAAGTAGGGCTAATCTATGAAGGACGGATTTTACGGTTTAAGCCCCCTCAAAAACTGATCGAAGAGACAAAAGATGAAATACTAGAGCTCAGAATCCAGGATATTCGACTCAGAAAAGTTCTAAAAGAAATCCCTGGGTTAAAAAATATCTACGCCCTGGGTGAGAGCTTCCATCTGATCTTTGAGGCTGGAGCAGAAGGCGAAAAAACTACTGAAGCTTATCTAAAAAAGAAAAACATTCAGATTAAAAGTTTAAAGAGAATAAAACCTTCTTTTGAAGACGTCTTCTTTTCTTTGGTAGAAAAAGAAAGAAGGGAGACTGTTCCCCCTCTTTAAAGAAAAATGCTGGCTATTGAAGTTAAAAATCTTACAAAAAAATTTGGGGATTTTACGGCTGTTGACCATGTCAGTTTTACTATAGAAAAAGGAGAAATTTTTGGTTTTCTTGGGCCTAATGGAGCAGGAAAATCAACCACCATCCGCATGCTGTGCGCCATCCTTAGACCTACATCTGGTAGCGGCTGGGTAGGGGGCTACAACCTAGTGACTCAGCCAGAAGAGATAAAAAAGATAATTGGCTACATGTCTCAGAAATTTACTCTTTATCAAGATTTGACCGTAGAGGAAAACATAGATTTTTACGGAGGGATCCACCGCCTCCCCTTAGCCGTTAAAAAAGAGCGCAAAAAGTGGGTGCTGGCCATGGCCGGCCTCCAAGGAAGAGAGCACTCCTTAACCAGAAATCTCTCCGGAGGGTGGAAGCAACGTCTCGCCCTGGGCTGCGCTATTCTCCACCAACCCAAAATACTCTTCCTGGATGAACCGACTTCTAGTGTTGATCCTCATTCCCGCCGTGATTTTTGGCATTTAATAAACCACCTTTCCGAAGATGGAACAACCATCTTTGTTACTTCTCATTACATGGATGAAGTTGAGCGCTGCCACCGCTTGGCCATTATTCACTCAGGAAAAATAATTGCCTGTGGCCCACCTCCAGCCCTTAAACAAGAATACGTCCATCGCCAAGAAGCCACTTTAGAAGAAGTTTTTATGGCTGCTATCGAGAGGTCTGCCCGACAATGAAAAAAAGAATTTTAACCCTGACGAAAAAAGAAGTGCTACATATCATTAGGGACCCCCGCAGTCTTTATTTGGCTCTGATTTTACCTGTTGTTCTTCTTATTCTTTTCGGTTTCGCTATAACTTTTGACATTCATCACCTGCCTATCGGAATCGTTGATCAGGACAGAACTCCTCTTAGCCGCGACTTAATCTCCAGCTTAAGGGCCAGCGATTATTTCAGTATCCGTTTTATCAGGCATAATTATGCCCAACTTGAACCTCTACTGGAAGAAGGAAAAGTTAAGTTAATCCTAGCTTTCCCTCCACATTTTTCGCGTCGCCTGGCTCAAGGCGAAAAACCTGCTCTTCAGCTTCTAATTGATGGCAGCGACAATAACACGGCTCAAGTGGCCATTGGCTATTTATCAAGATTAATCCAAACCTTCTCCATAAAAAAGCTGAAAGAAAACCTAAAAGAGAAATCTCCTCTGGCCGCAGAATTAATTCCTCCCATTCTCCCTCAGCCAAGAATTTGGTATAACCCGGAATTAAAAAGTGCTAACTTCATCATCCCCGGTTTAATTGCGGTAGTCATGATGGTTTTAACTACTCTGCTTACCTCTCTGACTATTGCCCGGGAATGGGAAACCGGGACCATGGAACAATTGATTATCACCCCTGCTAAAGCTCCAGAAATTATCATTGGTAAAGTTGCACCTTACATCTTCCTTGGCTATCTCCAAATCACATTGGTCATTTTAGTAGGAACTATTCTTTTCAGTGTTCCTCTTAAGGGCAGCTTAATCCTTCTTTTCTTTGCTTCAGGCATCTTCCTTGTCTGCGGCTTGGGAATAGGACTTCTGGTCTCCACCGTCTCCAGATCTCAGCAACTGGCTTTCATGTTTTCCATTATCTTTACCCTGCTTCCTTCTTTTCTTCTTTCTGGCTTTATTTTTCCAGTTTCCAGCATGCCTTCTCTTATTCAATACGTAACCTGGCTGGTGCCCGCTAAATATTTTCTGGTCATTCTCAGGGGGATTTTTCTCAAAGGAAACGGAATAGCTATTCTTTGGCCTCAACTCCTAATTCTGGCACTTTTTGCTTTATTCTTCCTCCTGGCTGCTACTAAAAGACTTAAGTTAACCCTGGAGTAAAAATGTTAAGAGTTATTGCTCATCTGGCTCGCAAAGAATTCATCCAGACCTTTCGTGACAAAAGAATGCTCTTTCCCATTTTCGCCGCCCCGATTATCCAGCTCATCCTTTTTGGATACGCTGTAACTATAGATATTAAACATACTCCAATAGCTGTCCTCGATTTTGATCGAACCCCTGTTAGCAGAAACTTCATCTCTTCTTTCAGCCAAACAGATCTTTTTGATCTCAAATT
>CAZEQD010000024.1:0-10196 GCA_964514305.1 uncultured Eubacteriales bacterium | reverse complement strand
CCAGAAACCTACAAAATCATGGATAAATTGCTTCAAAGAGGAAAAATTCAGGCAGCCCTGGTTATTCCAGCTAAGTTTGAAAAAAATTTAAAAAACAATAGCCAGAGCTCTCTTCAAATTATTTTGGATGGGACAGATGCCAATTCAACAACCATCATTCTTAATTACCTTTCTCAAATCACAGCCAAATACTCAGAAAATATTCTCAGGAATTTAAAAAATAGCCACATCGCTGGCTTAGTCGAGCTTCGTCCGCGCATCTGGTTCAATCCTGAGTTAAAAAGCTCTATCTACATGGTCCCCGGTGTTATCTGTCTGATATTGCTTATAACCACCCTGCTTTTAACTTCGATGGCTATCACTAAAGAAAGGGAGTCGGGGACTATTGAACAGCTAATTGTCTCTCCCATAAAACCATGGGAACTTATCCTCGGCAAAACAATTCCTTTTGTCCTTATCGGCCTGGCTGATGTTACACTCATCATTATGGCTGGAAAATTGATTTTTAATCTTCCTATAAGAGGAAGTCTGTTATTTCTGGGGGGTGTTTCCCTTTTATTCATTATGACCACCCTGAGTTTGGGAATTTTCATCTCTACTGTATCCCGCACCCAGCAACAGGCAATGATGAGTTCTTTCTTCTTTGTTTTTCCAGCCATGCTTCTTTCTGGAATTTTCTCCCCGATCGAAAGTATGCCTCAAAGCATTCAATATATTACTCTTTTGAATCCTTTGAGATATTTTAGTCAGGCGGTCAGGGGCATTCTTCTTAAAGGCAATGATATTTCCAGTCTCTGGCCACAGGTGCTGGCTCTATTTGCTTTCGGTCTGGCAGCCCTCTTCTTCAGTTCACTTCGTTTTAAAAAACGCTTAGAATAAATTACCTGTTAATAATTTTATTTTTTTGCTTTGTCCTTCTCTCCACTTTAGGACAAATTCTATTTTTTAGAGGTGAACTGATCTCATCTTTTTGGATGAAAATGAAAACTAAAAATCACCCCTTTAAATCCCCTTTTCTGAGGATAGATTTTTAATATTGAATTAATTAATAATCAAATAAAACAAAAAGACAAATTAGGGAAATGCTGAGGAAAAAAGAAATACTACAAAGTTCTCAGTCTACAATTACTCAAAAGGACAAATTTAGACCTCTAATAATTCAGGTTGAAAAAGAAAATAAACAAAACAATAAGATAATATTAAATCGAGAAGAAGCTTACCAGATGATAGAGAGAATAAGAAACGAGGTTAAGTATCACCTCAACCGTTCCCATCATTTCAAAACGAAAATGAAGAATATATTAGAATTATTAAAGGAAGAATTGATAACAATAAAAGAATTGAATCGGTTAGTGGTCAGCCTTCAGAGAAGCTTAAATTTAAAGAAATCTTCTGAAAAGAAAATAAATAAAAGCAATCAAAAAAAAGAAAAAAATCTATCCAAAAATGAAAACCAGAAAAAAGAGCAAATTCTGGATTTGGACAGAGAATTAGAAATGATTAAAATAATAAGCCAACTCTTGGAAACAAAAAATAACTCAAATACCAAAGAGGAAGCTCAGCAAATAAAACTACATTTTTTAACCAAAAAAAATAATTACAAATCAAATATTTCCCAATCTAACCATTCGCCAAAAATCTTGATTATTGAAGACGATCCAATCGTTATCAAACTAATTGGATATTTTCTAATAAAAGAGAACTATTCAGTCAGCTTTGGCTTCAATGGTGAAGAAGGTTTAGTAAAAGCTATAAAAGAAAAACCTGATCTTATTCTCTTAGACATAATGATGCCTGTTATGGATGGCTTTCAACTTCTGGAAATATTAAAAACTGATAAAGAGTTAGCTAATATCCCAATTATCATCCTGAGCTCGCTCTCCCAGGATGCAGATATCCTTCGGGCATTAAAAAAGGGTGCCTCTGATTATCTTACCAAGCCTCTTTCTCCCCAGATTCTTTTGGCCAAAATTAAAAAATACCTGCCTTCCGACCAATGAATATCCTAATAATAATTACCCTCTTTGGAGTTATTTTCCTAATGTCCTTTTCCCTCTGCCTCGTTTTATTTATATTTTTGAGAAGAATTATTGTCAACCGCAACCAAAAAATTTTTCAAAAAAAATACAACCAAATTGAAATGGATATCCTTAAGGCCATTTCTTCTTCAGATGTCATGGCTTGCCTTAAAATTGCTCAAAAATACAGATTTCAATCTAATGTTTTGATTAAAGTATTAACGGATTATTTAGATATCATAAAGGGTAGAGAAAAAGAAAAATTAAAAACAATCTTTAATCATGTTCTAAAAGAGAAATGCCTAAAACAATTGAACTCTGCCTGGACAGCTAAAAAATTAAAAGTATTACGACTTTTTGTTATTTTTTCTGATCCTTCAGATATTAAAACAGTCATCAAATTCTTACATGATAAGCCTGTCCTGAGGCTGACCGTCATCAATGCTCTCTCTAGAATCCAGGAGCCAGAAACTGCCTCTTACATACTTCAAGCTTTCGAAGAGGACCCTCATCCCAATCTCTTAGGTTATATGCACAGCCTATATGTACTCGGAAATATAATAGTAAATCCTTTAAAAGAATATCTAAAAAAGCCGCTTCCTGCAGAAAAACTGGGGATGCTGATCGAATTAGTTGGAGCCATTCCTATTCGTTCTCTTTATTCGGATATCATTGTTTTTTCTGAACATCCTGATAAGGAAATCAGGATAAGAGTAGCCAGGGCTCTAGGAAATATGCAGATTCCAGATTCGATTGAAATTTTAAAAAAATTAGCCAATGACAGCTCCTGGATAGTCAATGCCCAAGCCCTAAAAAGCCTAGGAAAAATGAAGAGCTTAGATGCAGTGAAGATAATAACCAGAGGGCTTTTTTCTCCTTTCTGGAATGTACGCTATAATGCAGGCTATGGTTTGGCCAACCTGGGAGTTGAAGGAATAAAACAATTAAAGCGGGTAGCCAAACAAAAAAAAGACCGCTATGCAGCTGACATGGCCTCGATGGTTTTAGGCAATATCATTTATTAAGAAGGCTAAGAAAATGGATCATTTCCTAAGTACTGCCATAAATATAATATGTTATACTATTTTAGGCTATTTTTTTCTTATCAATACACTTTATGCTCTATTCATGATCCTTTCTTTCTTCGGAATATTCCATTATCGCCATATATCTTTTTTTGTTAGAGTTAAAGAAATTTTCCATCTCCCTTTAATTAAACCTATTTCGATCATAGTCCCTACCTATAATGAAGAACAGACAATAATTGAAAGCGTTCAATCCCTCCTTAGCTTAGAGTATCCACTTTATGAAGTCATAGTTGTCAATGATGGTTCTACTGACTTAACTCTCGAAAAATTAATTTTGACTTTTCACTTAAAAAAAACTAACTTTGTCTTCCGCAAATCTTTAGAAACAAAACCAATCAAGGCCATATACGCTTCAACTTTAAATCATAAATTAATTGTTGTAGATAAAATTAGAGGGCAGAAAGCAGACGCTTTAAATGCCGGGCTAAACATTGCACGTTATCCCCTTTTCTGCGCCATAGATAGTGATTCAATTCTGGAAAAAGATGCTCTCTTAAAGATAGTGCGTCCTTTTATTGAAGACCCAGAAAAAGCAGTCGCCGCCGGAGGCATTATCCGTTTAAGCAATGGCTGTCTGATAAAAAGAGGGCAAGTGGTAAAAGTGGGGATGCCTCGAAACATCTTAGCCCGTTTTCAAATCATTGAGTATCTTAGAGCATTCCTTGGAGGAAGAATTGCTCTTTCCATTCTCCAGAGCATATTAATCATTTCTGGTGCTTTTGGTGTTTTCCGCAAAGATACTACCCTTGAATGCGGCGGCTACCGAACAGAGACTATCGGGGAGGATATGGACTTAATTATCAGGATGAAAAAATATCTTCATCAGAAAAAAAAGCCACATCGAGTATATTTCATTCCTGATCCTATCTGCTGGACTGCAGCCCCAGAAACTTTGAAATCCCTGGCCAATCAGAGAAAAAGGTGGCACATAGGGCTTATAGAAAGCCTAACTCACAATTTCAAGATGCTTTTCAATCCTCGCTATGGAGTAACAGGCTTATTTGCTATGCCCTTCTATCTTATTTTCGAAATGTTAGGACCTCTCATAGAATTTTTTGGCTATATAATTTTTCTCATCTTTATAGTCTTAGGAAGGATAAATTATCCTTACACCGTGCTGTTCTTCCTTCTGGCTGTTATTTATGGGACCCTCATTTCTTTGCTGTCGATTTTACTCGAAGAATATTCACCTCACCGCTTTTCCCGTCTCTCGGACATTTTGACTCTCTCTCTATTTGCCTTTTTAGAAAATATTTTATACCGACAATTTTTGACTGCAGTCCGATTTAAAGCTTTCTTTGATTTCCTCCTCGGCAAAAAAGAATGGGGGGAAATAGAAAAAAAAGGATTTTCTGTAAAGGCAGCAAAAACATGAAAAGATACATCATATTCATCCTTATTACTCTTTTTCTTGTTACCGTTTCCTGGCTAAATACTTTTGCTGACGATTTGGATAACAAAGAAAAAGCTCTCACTGCTCTTAAAACAAAAAATTATTCAACAGCTATTGATATCTGTCTTCAACAGTTGAGAGAAAATCCTCAAGAGTACGATTTCAATCTTATTCTTTCCAAGGCTTATGCTTTTTCCAGGCAGTGGGAAAAATCTCTGATAATTTTAAACAGAATGCTAAAGCTCTATCCCGATAATACAGAGGTTCTTTTAGCTCAAGCAAGAATTTATGTCTGGAAAAAGAACTATGAACAGGCCGGATCTAAGTACACACAGGTTCTAGCCTTAGAACCTCAAAATATTGAGGCTTTAAAAGGAGCAGCTGAAGTTGCCTTTTGGAAGAAAGACTTCAGCCGGGCTATTGTCCTTTATCAACAGATATTACAGAGTAACTCCAACCATCCTGATGTATATTACCGATTAGGTCTCATTTGGGAAAGCAGAGGAGATTACTTACAGGCAAGAAAATATTTTAAAAAAGCTGCCCACCTTGATCCAGAAAATAAAATATATGAACATGCTCTAAAAAGGACTAACCTTGTTCGGAAAGAGACTATAGCCCTGTGGTATCAATATAGACTCGAAAGCTTCAGCGACCATAGGGATAATTATCTAAATCATCGATTTACTTTAAGATTTAAAGCGCCATCCAATCTGGCCACAATATTCCTAAGCTACGATAAAACTAAAAGATTTAATAAATGGGATACCCAATATGAAATTGAGCTTTATCCTCGTCTCTGGAGAAAAGCCTACGCTTTTTTAAACTTCAGCTATTCTCATAATGCGATTTATTATCCTCAAACATCCTATTTAGGCGAAGTCTATCAATCACTGCTATCTGTCGCTGAAATCTCAGCAGGATACAGAAGGATGAATTTTAAATCAAAGTCAGTTTCTATTTATCTCGGTTCTCTCGGATATTATTTTGGAAAATATTATTCTTATCTGAGATTGTATTATGTTCCTGAGGAAAAAGGGAAATCCCTATCCTGGCTGGCCAATCTCAGAAGATATTTCTCAGATGGAAGCTATTTCTTTATCGGTTATGGACAGGGATCAAAGCCTTTTGAAATCATAACTCTTGAAGATGCCTTGATAACTCAAAGCAGAGTATTTCTGACTGGATTTGACTATTACTTTCTCCGAAAGATAAAGCTTCAATTCTACTTTTCCCACAGAAGAGAAAATAATGGTCTTAAGAGAAATGTTTTTTTTGCAATTGTAGGCTACAGATGGTAAATGCAATGGAGAAAGCTATCTTTCAACTTACGGAGTCTACCCTGCTTCTCCGAAATAATTTTATTTAAAAAGGCATGCCTTGTCAAAATGAGGGCAGACAAGCCTGCTGCCAATCTTTTTCAAAATCTCAAGAGAAGCTTTATAAATATATATTTTGATGGGAAAAGCCTGCTCGCTACCAGGCGGAAGTTCCAATCCCCAGGAATGACATTCCATCTCACCGAAGGCCAAGGGAGCTTCTTCCAGATGGCTGTAAATCTGGATGCAGTCTCCGTTTGTCTGTTGTTCAGTCCTGGGCCTATCCACATAAGGAGCCTCAGGTTTAACGGGGAAGGTCATTATTATCATAAAAAAATCATTGTCTTTGGCCCTGGCTAAATAACTGATAATTCCTTTAACTGATTGGGGCCTGAGGCCAACTTTATAGCGGCGACTTCCCTCTACATAGAAGGAAAAAGAATCAGGGTTAGCTTTTACATACTCATCTGGAATAGGCTCAAAATAGTTACCCCGCCAGGCTTCTCTGACAACTTCCTCAACAGGAACGATCATCGTCCCTCTAGGAGGTACCTGAATCAAAGACCACAAAGCCAGTATTTTATCCAGTTTTTTCTGAGAATTATTCTTGAGCTTATGAACAAAATCTATCCCCAAAAACTGATATTTTAAGGATTTAAATTGAGGCTCCTCCAGAAGAGGATCCTGACCGAGTTTCATCTCTCTGGTTAAGGTTAAATAATAATTTTCCTGGCCATCATTGGAAGTTACCTGAAAAGTATTGGCCAGGCTTAGATATTCATTATTTTTAAAATCTAAAACTTTATAATGGCCGGGGTCCAGCATGGAAAAATCACGGTTGCCCTTCCAATCAGGGCGTAAAATAAAACCTTTGGCTCCGCCTTCAGGAGAAATCCAGGAGCGCTGCCCACCCTGACCCCTTAGAATGTCAGGATGTGTCCAGAATACATTTTCTCCGCCTAGGTCTACAGCTAAAATCCGCCCTCCAAATTTGGGCACAACCAGGAATTTGTTGTTCTGGGTATTAGAAAAAAGATAATAATCAATTTTTTGATCTTTAAGCACTTTGACAATACTTCCAATATCTGGAGAAGTCACTGCTTGACTTTTTGCAAAAAGGTTAGAAACGCAAGCGCTGGCTATTATGGCCAGAAAAATCCAAAATATTTGTTTCATCCTCTTCTCCTTTTTTATTTTTAAATTTCAAAGTTAACTGCGGCCGCTTAGAGCGGTCAATACCTTCACCTACATTGATGGCCTCAAAAAGACTCCATCCTTGGCCATCTGGTTCTTTCTTCTTGTTCAGCCTTAATTACCCAGATTATAAACAAATTAACTCTGGGCTTTAGTCATTCTTTCCGGAAAAAACTTGACTTTAAATCTTACTTACTGCAAAAGGAGAAATGTTTTTTCAAGATTGAAAAATTTTGATTGTTTCTTCTTTAAATAAAATAATAATAGAGTAAATTCCCAGAGCTGTGCCAAAAGGAAAGCTTAAAAGGTTAAAAAAAGAGACAACCAGAGTTAAAATCCTGGCCCATTCCAGTCTCTTCAAAAGCCCGACTCCTGCTATTATTTCTGGGGCGGAAAGAACTACAAGAAAAATTCCAACTCCGAATCCTATGGCTCTAAGAATAATTGGGGCTTCATATCCCATGTTAGGGATAAAAGAGATTCCAAAAAGAAGGCCAAAAACAAGAAAGCCAGCCATGACTCCCAGAGCTCCCATAGCTATCCAAAGAGCTCCAATAATATCGATATGTCTTTCCATTATTTTCCTCCCTTTAATTAATCTTCATATATGACTGCTGTGCCGCTGGCACTGACCATAAGCATCCCCCAGTCAGCCCTTTTATTTCCTGTAGGGCTCGTTCTCCGAACGAGCCGTCAACCCAGGGCGACAAATAATGGGCCTCAATTGAACAGCGGCCTAAGGAAACCATTGATCTCTATAAAGTTCAAAAAACTAATTCTCCCCTTCTCAGACAAAAATAAATTTTAGAATAAAATAGATAGCTATGGAAAAAAGACCGGCTGCTGGTAGAGAAATAATCCAGGCTGAAAAAATTCTTTTGATGACATCGATGTTGATAGCCGAAATACCTCTGGCCAGACCAACTCCGATTATATTACCTACAGCCACGTGGGTGGTAGAGACAGGCATACCCAGCCTTGAACAGATAAGAACGGTGGTGGCTGTACCAAATTCAGCTGAAAAACCCCGGGTAGGAGTAATGGAAGTAATCTTTTTTCCTACTGTCTCCATTACCCGGTGACCCCAAAAATAAATGCCTATGGCCAGGCCAGCTCCGCCGATAAGTAATAGCCAAATTGGTACCTCCACTTGCATTTTTACCTGATGGGTATGAATAATGGCCACAATAGCAGCCACTGGTCCCACGGCATTTGCCACATCGTTGGCTCCATGAGAAAAGGCCTGGTAGCTCGCTGAAAGAACCTGGAGAGGGTTGGCCATCCTCTCTACCTGATAATAAGGATCCATATCTTTTTCTTTATATCTCCGCAGAAAAATAAAGCCAACTAGATAACCCAAAAAACCTATCAATAAGGAAACTAACAAGGCCTGGAAGAGAGGAAGATCTAAATGTAGGTTTTTCAGTCCTTTATAGATGATAGCCAGCGACAGCATAAAAGCTACCAGGCCAGTAAAAAAGGGACCAATCTTTTTCGTCTGAGCAATCGGCTGAGACGAACTCAAAATAGATTTCTTAATAATGGTGAAAATAATGAAAGCCACCAGACAGCCGAAAAGCGGAGAGATAATCCAGCTCAAGACAACATAGATCACAACTTTCCATTTAATTCCAGCCAAACCAACGCTAACCAGTCCAAAGCCTAAAACCCCCCCCACTATAGAATGGGTAGTAGAGACAGGCAACTTTAAAAAAGTGGCCATATTCACCCAGAGAGCAGAACCGAGCACAGCCGCTAGCATGCCAAACAAAAAAAGGTTGGGTTTATCACTGAACTGAAGGGGATTAACTAATCCTTTACGGATGGTATTTACCACATGAGAGCCGACGAAAACCGCTCCTAAAACATTGCAAACAGAGGCGACAAAGACTGCTTTTCTTATGGTCAAAGCACCCGAAGCAACCGAAGTAGCCATGGAGTTAGCCACATCGTTAGCCCCAATATTGATAGCACTATAAAGACCTATAACAATAGCAATGATCAGAATAATAAAACTAGCATCCATCTCGTCTCTTTTTTCTTAATTCCATTTTTCACAATAATATTTTCCGTAGAGACTAAGCTAATCTAAACCTACCTCTCGCTCAAAATGAAACCATCTTATCAGCAAAACAATAAGCTTATCTTTTCCCTGGTTACAGTCCAGGGACTAATATGCTCAGCTTAGTCTTCTGCTTCGTGCCTTAGCAAAAATATAAAACCAAATGACTCTTCAGACTGCATCAGGTATTGTGGAGCATCATCCTCATCCGGTCGACTGCATTCTCAGCATGGTTGGCCAGGGCGCCCAGTTCTCTGAAAATGTGCATCCACATCATGATTGACACCGGGTCCAGTTTGTCTTCTATGGAGAAAATTTTTTTGGCTGCCTTCATCTGAGCTTTATCCGCTTCAAATTCATAGAGTTTAACCTCCTCAATTAATTCCATAACCTTTTGGGCCTCAACGCCTCCAAAAGAGGTCTCTGCTAAAACTTTAATCTCGCTGGAAACGTTCATGGCAGCTTCATAAGTTCTTATAACTTTATCCACAAACTTGTTCAGCACTTCCTTCATTTCTTCAGGAATGGGCATCTTCCTGAGGATAATCAATGCGGCTAAATCCTCGGCGGAATCAGCAATGTTATCCTGTTCTTTAAGAAAACTAAGGATGTCTCCTCTGGCCACGGGCAGGAACATACTTTTGGGCAAACTGTTTCTAATTTCTTTCTTGACCAAGTCAGCCTCATGCTCTGCTCTAAAAATCTGCTTAGCAATAGTTTTTGCTTCTTCAGCCTCACCTTCAATAAAATATTCTATCAGAGGCTTAACTAAATCTACGCATTCTTTAACTTTGAGCATATGCTGATAAAGAGGCTCAAAAGGAGATTTACCAAAAAGTTTGCTTATAATGCTCATTTTCTTACCTCAAATTATTTGAATAGGCTGGAAATCAAATTATGCTCCATTGTAAACAACCTAAGCTCAGAAATCAATAGATTACTCACCTCTGGAGTTCCCCCAAAAATTTAATAATTTGTTCTCGCAATTTGGAAGCGATTCTGGCATAATTCAGGTGGGCCCTCCTCAAGACGAAGTTCTTTATGCAAGCTTTCAAGCTTGGCATTAAGAGGCCCCATCTTACTTCATTTGGATTTTTTGCTTTTATTTCTTTCGCTAAGAAT
>CAZEQD010000023.1:0-31772 GCA_964514305.1 uncultured Eubacteriales bacterium | reverse complement strand
GGAATTTGCCCAGGCAGTTTGTCAAGAAAAAGGACAGGTTGAACTCCTTCTTCCTCCAGGAGCAGAAGTTCATAGCTGGAGGCCATGGCCGACTGATATTGTTCGCTTAGCCAAAGCAGATCTTTTTATTTACATTGGAGCTGATCTGGAACCCTGGATTCATGATTTTCTAAAAGGAATCAACAATCCTAAATTGAAAACACTGGAAGTGAGCCGTAATTTGTCATTGGAGGCAGGAAAACAGACTTCCCTTTCTCAGATTGAAGAATATCATAAGCTATATCCTAATATATGGCTTGACTTTCAAGTTGATCAAATGATTATAAAAAAAATAGCTTTATCCCTTTCAGAGATTGATCCTCATAATTCTCTTTTTTATAATAAAAATTCTGAGCTTTATCAGGAGTGCCTTCAGAAGCTGGATGAGGGGTTTAGAGACACTCTTCAAGATTGTGCTCAAAGGATTTTTATTTTAGGCGGCCATTCAGCCTTTGGCCACCTGGCTTACCGCTATAAAAGGTTAATTTATCATGGTACCCATGGAGAATTCTGCCAATCTCAGGCCTTTAAAGATATGCTGGCCGCCGGGAATCATATAATTTCCCACCCCCACTGACAATTTAGACCATACATATAAATTATATAAATTGAATTTTTAGATTTCAGTTTGCCTTAGACAGAGTCAAAAGGATGTTTTAGATAAACGCCTTCCTTCACTATGGATTTCTTCAAAGAGCCCTATTAGCCGGTATTTTTGTGGCTGTTCCCTGTGCTTTATTGGGCGTATTTCTTGTCCTAAGACGTGATGCTATGATAGGGCATGGTTTAGCCCATGTTGCTTTTGCGGGGGTGGCTTTAGGGCTTTTGCTTCAATTGATGCCTTTGCTGGCTGCTTTGGCTGTGGCTGTACTAACGGCTTTAGGAATTATGAGAATTAAAGAAAAGGCTGGCCTTTATGGAGATACAGCCATCGCTATTTTTAGCTGTTATGCTCTTAATTTTTCCAAAGTTTCTTTAAAGACTGAGTAAGCTTTATCGTCATAGAGGCAAAAAATTATTTCCTGAGGGAAATCATGTTTAGACAGAAATTCCATGGCCACTTTAAGCATTATTTGGCTGCACCTTTGAAGGGGAAAGTGGAATATTCCAGTACTGATGGCCGGAAAGGCAATAGTCTTTATTTTTTTTCTTTCTGCCAGCTTGAGGCTATTTAGAGTTGCCTTGGCTAGCTTTTGGTCTTCATCTCCCTCTCCATAAACCGGGCCAGCTGCATGGATTACATATTTGGCTTTTAAATTGCCAGCTCCGGTTATAACAGCTTCACCTACTTCGATGGAACCCAGTTTATTGCATTCTTCCTGGATTGAAGGTCCTCCGAAGTTTCTTATAGCGCCGGCTACACCGCCACCTAGGATTAAAGATTTATTGGCAGCGTTGACGATAGCCTCTACATCTAAAAGAGCTATGTTTCCCTTAACTAATTTAATTTTTTTGCCATCTACCATCCATTCTGTCATTTTTCCCCCTCTTCAAGTTTAAAATTTGTGTGATTATATTTATATCATACTGTAACAGGATGAATCAATTTTTAAAAATATTTAATAAGCAATTCCACAACCAAGATAAATAAAATGATGAAATTCATATTTGGAGGCAGCGATTTCCTTCCGGCCCGGCCAAGAGTCCGCACCCACTCCTATGGGCTTCGGTTGGAAGGAAGTCGCTGTCTAATTTCATTTTTTTGAATATCTTCATCCACTATGGATGAAGAAATACGTCCAAATATTTATCTGATTTCAGCTCCGTATGTTTTTTTCATTCTCTCTAAAGAAAATTGATGAGCTTTCTGGTCGAAATCAGCCACTCCTTGTTTGTAAACGATGACCTTATAATCTCTGTTACAGAGATCTCCGACTGTGTCCATAACACAGATCGAAGTGCAAACACCGACCACCTGAACTTCAGTTACTGCTTTTTTCTTTAAAATATCTTCGAGTTCTGTGCCATAGAAAGCGCTGTAGCGAGTTTTTTTAATAATTATATCTTTATCTTTAACTGGAAGTTCATCTATTATCTGAGCTCCTTTAGTTCCCTGGACACAGTGCCTGGGAAACATTTGAAATTCCAGATCATTCTCCTGGTGAGAGTCACAGATAAAAATCACCAGCTGTTGAAGACGGTGAAATTCTTCTATTTTTTGTTTAACAAAGGGAATGATTTGGCGGGCAGTATCCCCACAGTAAAGAGCACCGTCCTTATTAAGGAAATCGTTTAACATGTCAATAACCAGTAAAGCTTTCATTTGCTTACCTCCATTCAGGTTGTTAATAAAATCTAATTTTCAGCTAACTGCCTTTGTCTTGAGTAAACAACCATTTCTAAAATTGTGATTTCTAACGATGAGTAAGGTTGTCTTTAAGGACGCCGATTTCCTACCATCATCGCCAAAAGCCACATACCCACTACTATGGGCTTCAGCTGGGGGGAAATCGCTGCCCCATTTTATTTCTTTGGAAAAACGTTCACTCATTAAAGTTTTGGAAATGCTCTTCTTGAGCAAGAATTGTCTATAAGTTTTTCAAGATTTATTTTGTTCAAGTTCTGCTATGACTATTTTTCTTATTTCATTTGCCAAGCTGACTGCTTGATTTTTTAGTTTTAAAGCATCTCTTTTTATTTTTGATTTAAATTCTTCATCTGTCAGGCCGGGTAGGTTAATTATTACATTATAGTAAGCTCCTTCAGCGGCTGTTTGGGCGGCAAGAGCAGCTACACCTGCATCACTTATTGAGTTTTTGTTGCCGTGGACAGCTATCTCCTTGGCTAGGTTCAAGGCTTCAAGGCTTTTTTCTAGAACTTGGAAAGGAACCAGAGTGGCTTCCTTGGTGGCGTTTTCTACTTCTTTTTCTTTGGCTGCTCGTTGTTCTTCTGTTTTTTTGGGAAGCTTAAGAGCAGCCATTAATTTATTGAAGGCTTTGGTATCCAGGTCAACTGCCTGCAAGAAAAAATCTTTCATTTGTTGAGCTTTAACCGCCAGTTCTTTAACTTTGTCCTGAACATTCTCATATCCTTTTTTACCAACGGTAAGGTTAGAAACCATAGAAGAGAGAGCAGCTGAGAGGGCTCCGCCCAAAGCAGAGGCGCTTCCTCCTCCTGGAGCAGGGGAGTCCATGGATAGTTCATTGGCAAATTGCCTCAGGTTGAGTTTTAAGAGGGAGGAATCCTCCTCTCTAACCTGGTACTCAATGATTTTTTTCTGGGGATCAAAAGGAGCTACATCATTTAAGCCCAAGGAAATTACGGCTATACGAATCAATTCTTCTTCTGGCACTCCTGGGCTTTTTCCTTGTTTCTCGAGGTAGTATCTGCCAGCCATAAGCATAGCTTCCTTGGGTATTAAGCCTACCAATTCACTCCCCGTCACCCGCAAACCAAGTTTGGCTGCTTCTTTAATAGTTTCATCAAAAACAAGGTGAGGTGGAGATATTTTATAATTGGTGAAGTTTATGGATATTTGAGCGATGCCGTAATCTTCAATATACCAGCCAACCGCTTTTACTGCTTTAAATTTGCCGGGGATCATAATAGCTTTGCCTTCTTCGTCCCTGATTATTTTGCCCTCCTTATCTCTTTTAGCGCGACCTCTTTCCCTTAAATTAAGAGCAATCTGATGAGCAAGTCTTCGATCGCTAGTGTTCAGATTTATATTATAAGCTATCAAAAACTCCCTAGCACCGATAACCGTAGCCCCGGCTTTAGTATTAAAAATGGGTTGACCATAATCAGGCGCCCATTGAGGATCTTTTAATTTTTCAGGTAAGCCCTCGTATTCTCCCTGGCGAATATTTGCCAGGTTCCTTCTTTCAGGTTTTTGGGCTGCTTCTTCATAGAGATAGACGGGGATTCCTAACTCATTAGCTACTTTTTTTCCCAGTTCATGGGCCAGTTGAACACAATCTTCCATAGTTACGCCCGAGACAGGCACAAAAGGACAAACATCGGTAGCTCCAATGCGGCTGTGGGCTCCTTTATGTTTACTCATATCGATAACTTCAGCAGCTTTCTTAATAGCTTTAAAAGCTGCTTCCTTCACCCCATCTGGTGTGCCTATAAAGGTGACCACTGTCCTGTTAGTTGATTCACCTGGATCAACATCGAGAAGAGTAACTTGAGGAGTAGATTCTATTTCCTTAGTAATTGCTCTTATTTTTTCTTTATCCCGGCCCTCACTGAAATTGGGGACACATTCAACGAGTTTCATTTGAACTCTCCTTTCTTATAGAATATTGTAAAATGCCTTTATTATTATAAATTCCTACCTCATCAAAATTTCTGAGGTGGTCAATGATAATATTCCCATTTCCTACGATAATAACCACAGGAGTTAAAAGGGGATATTTTTGGGCAAGATCAAAAACTCTATCGGCATCAATAAGCATTAAATTTTGATAATATTTACTCCAATGTTCTGGTCCTAGCTGAAAAGCTTTGATTTGAGCTAATCTTAAGGAAAGAAGATCATGAGTTTCAATTTTAAGAGGAAAATTTCCGATAAGATAAGACTTTGCCTGTTCAATTTCAAAGCTTGGCATTTTTTCTTTTGATATTTTGTTTATTTCACTTAAAATTTCCATTACTGAAGGATAGACAACTTCTGGTCTAATCTTGGCTCTAATGTAAAAAAGGCCACAAATTTTGAACAGTTCAATTTGACTAAAAGCATAATAGGCATATTCTTTGGATTCCCTGAGATTCATGAAGAGTCGACTCCCAGGAGTTCCACCCAAAACTTGGTTAAGGACAAGGAGAGGGAAGTAATTGCTGCTGTTAAGGGGGGAGATAATATTCCCCATATAAATTATGGCCGCTTTTTGCTGGGGCATATCGACAAAACAAATTTTTAATTTGCTGTTAGGATGAGAGGCAGGAACAAGGGGAAGCTTAACTTCTTTTTTTGACCAGGAATTGAGATAACGGCTTACTTTTCTGGTGGCCGTGTTCAAATTGAGGTTTCCAGTTAGAATAAGCTGAGCGTTATTAGGTCTGTAATATTTTTGGAAAAAAGCCAGAAGATTTTCTCTTTTAATATTTTTTATAATATCCTGATTTAAAACACTTTTCTGATAAGGATGGTCTTTAAAGAGAAGAAGGGAAAGAACTTTTTTGGCTACTTGCTCTGAATTGGAGTTCTTTTTAATTAACTCATAATAGAGTGATCTTTTGGCATTTTCTACTTCTCTTTTGGAAAATGAAGGCTGCAGTAACATTCTGCTTAAAATGTAGAGGCCTTGATCTAAATAATCTTCTAAGAGATTAAGAGTAATCATTGAGTAGTCAGGATAAGTGGAAATAGTTAGATTCCCCCCCATAGATTCTATTTTCTCTTCAAAATCAATAGCCGATAAGGTTAGAGTTCCGTGTTTTAGCATATTGGCTGTCAGGGTAGCTGTACCCGGAAGTTTCGGAGAAGAAGCACTTTCTCCGGTTAATATTACCAGGCGAAGAGTGACAATTGGAAGATTATCATAGCGGATGACAGCAATTTTTAGTCCGTTACTTAAAACAGCTTCGGCTATTTCTGGCAATTTTAGCTCTTGAAGAGGCTCAGGATAGGGAGGTGATTGGCGGAATCTTTCTTGAGGAAAAAGCAAATAGCTTCCTAGACAGAAGAACAGAATAGAGAGCATCAATAAGATCTTATTCGAGAATCTCATTTTAACTTAACTTTGAGAAGAACCTGCCCTTGAGCGAAATATCTATGCATAATCCCGATAATTTCAGAAGAACCAACGGCCATATATTTTTTCAGTTCTGTGGAGAGGTTATCTAAATTATTATGATGGAGCATGTTTTCGGCCAGAAATATGGCCCTATCCAGATAAGTTGCGTATTGATTAATATAGTCCATTTTGAACATATTTTTTGCTTTAATAAGCTCATCATCTGAGACAAGACTAGATTTTAGTTTGTTTATTTCAGAAAGAACTGCTTTTTCGCTTCTGGTTAGCATGATATCGTTGCTGCTGATTACAAAAATCTTAAGGGCAGCTAATTCTCTTCTTTGCTCTATGTTTCCTTTCAGATCATAGGCTATCCTCTGCCTAGTTATTAATCTTTTATAGAGGCGAGAAGTTTGGCCTCGGAGAAGGACGTACTCAATAATTCTCAACGGATAATAATCAGGAGAGGCGGGAGGTGCTATTTGATAACCGAGATAAAAAGCTGGAAGTGAGGCCAATGAATTTGAAAAAGTCTTGATAATTTTTTTTTGAAGTTGAGGGCTGACCACAACTGGCGGCGTTATTTCTTTGCCTTTGGGGATTGAACTAAAATATTTTTGAACTAATTGGAGAGTCTTTCTTTTATTGATATGGCCAACAATGGTCAGGACAGCATTGTTGGGTATGTAATAGCTGGTATAAAATTTCTTTACATCAGACACAGTAATATTTCTTATATCTTCCTCCTGGCCAAAGACAGGATGATTGTGAGAAAAGTCAGGGTAGAGGAGCTGATCAAAAAAAAGGGAACTGGCCAAATAGGGATCTATTTCTTGCCGATGGTGTATTTCTTGAATAAGAGCCTCTTTTGCCTGTTCAACTTTAGAAAAGCTAATTTCAAGAGATTTCATGCGATCGGATTCTAACCAAAGAACCAGGGCCAATTGATTGGAAGGGACAGTTTGGTAAAATATTGTTCTATCCTCTATGGTAGCCGCATTTAGAGTTCCACCCGTTCTTTGGATAAAACTGATGTGTTGCATTCGGCCAACATTTCTTGAGCCCTGAAACATAAGATTTTCAAGAAGATAAGCCAGGCCTGCTTTTCCTGGCTTTTCATAAAGGGAGCCAACATGATAAGCAACTACTACCGAGACTAAAGGTAGTGAAAAATCTTCAGAAAGGACAACCTTTAAGCCGTTTTTTAAAGTATAAAGGAAAGTAGGAAAAGGAAAGCCCTCTTCTTCTTGGCCTAGGGCAGAAAAGGGGACGAGGGTAAATATTAGGAAGGAGATAAGTAGTTGTTTACTCCAATTGTTCATTTCGACTTTAATCAATGGTTATATAAATAGCATAAATAGACTAACAATTCCAATACATCCACCGTGAGGAGTAAGAAGTGAGGAGTAGGTAGTTAAAAGTTTAAAGTTGAAAGTTTAGGTCAAGAAAGATGTAGAGCCTAGAGAGTGAAGAGTACGTAGTTGAAAGTTTAAGGTAAAAAAGACGTAGGGTATGTTGTCCTCGACGGAGCGGTTACTGGATGAACGGAAAAAATTGAGATTGAAATAATGGTCTATTTATGTTAATTTTTCTGCTACTCTATCCGAGGACATTGCTAATTAAAGGAGGAAAAAGATGAGCATAATTGGCAAGCATCTGTTTACTTCAGAATCTGTTACTGAAGGCCATCCTGATAAAATTTGTGACCAAATTTCAGATGCTATTCTTGATGATCTCATTAGGCAGGATCCTAACAGTCGAGTGGCTTGTGAGGCTTTAGTTACTACCGGTTTAGTCTTTATAGCTGGAGAAATCACTAGTGAGGGATACTGCGATTTTCAGAAAGTAGTTAGAAACACAGTTAAAGAAATCGGTTATACTCGGGCTAAATATGGTTTTGATTATAAAACCTGCAGTGTTATTTCTTCTATTCATGAACAATCGTCTGATATAGCCTTGGGTTTAAAAGATACTGAAGAACATGAACAAGGAGCAGGCGATCAGGGTTTAATGTTTGGCTACGCCTGCCGGGAAACAGAAGAATTGATGCCTCTACCTATTATGCTGGCCCATAAATTGGTCAAAAGATTGAGTCAAGTCAGGAAAGAAAAAATTTTAGTATACCTGCGCCCGGACGGAAAATCACAGGTGACGGTTGAATATGATTCAAATACCCCAAAACGAGTTGAAGCTGTAGTTATTGCCACTCAACATAATACTCAGGTTAAAATGAGTGATTTAAGAGAAGATATAAAAGAAGTGGTCATAAAAAAGGTGATACCTCCGGAGATGATAGATAAGAAAACACGATTTTACATTAATGAGACTGGCCGCTTTGAGCAGGGTGGGCCTTTGGCCGATACAGGAATTACTGGGCGGAAAATAATTGTTGATACCTATGGAGGGGTAGGGAGCCATGGGGGCGGTTGTTTATCAGGAAAAGATCCCTCTAAGGTTGACCGTTCCGGCTCTTATATGGCTCGCTATGTGGCTAAAAATCTGGTAGCCGCCGGCCTTATGGACAAAGTAGAAATTCAAGTTGCCTATGCCATTGGGGTAGCTGAGCCTGTGTCTGTAATGGTTGATTCTTATGGCACAGCCAAGATATCAGAAGATAAGATCAAGGATTTGATCCGAGCCCATTTTGATCTGAGGCCAAAAAGAATGATTCAAACCCTTAATCTTCTCCGACCTATTTATAAAAAAACTGCCTGCTACGGACATTTTGGGCGGAGTGAAGAAGAATTTACCTGGGAAAGGACGGATAAAGCAGATATACTAAGAAAAGAAGCAGGTATTTGATCAGAATTAAAGGCTAAGAATAGGTAGGCTCCACAGCTGCCCGATCATTTATAAATCTGATTAAATAGTCATAATTATTATTTTGGACTAAAAATAAAGAGTTAGGAGCTAACCATGAATTTTGATGTTAAAGATTTAAAGCTTGCGGCCAAAGGCAAATTAAAAAAAGAGTGGGCAGAGAAATTCATGCCCGTTCTGGGGCTTATAAAAGAGAAATTTGCCAAAGATAAACCGCTTCGAGGGATAAGAATTTCGGCCTGTCTTCATGTAACCAGCGAAACAGCCAATCTTGTGGAAACCCTGTCTTCAGGGGGAGCCAGGGTTTCTCTGACTGCCTCTAATCCTCTGAGTACTCAGGATGATGTAGCCGCCGCTTTAGTAAAATTTTATAAAGTGCCGGTTTTTGCCATTAAAGGGGAAGATAATAAGACTTATTACCATCATATAAATCAGGCCCTCAGTCTTAAACCTCAGATCACCATGGATGATGGAGCTGACCTGGTGAGTACAGTCCATTCTACCAGAAAAGATCTTCTTAACCGGATAATAGGTGGCACAGAGGAAACAACTACAGGGGTGATTCGTCTGAGAAGTATGGCAAAAAATAAGGTGCTCGCTTATCCTATTATTGCTGTCAATGATGCCAATACTAAACATCTTTTTGACAATCGCTATGGTACTGGTCAGAGTACCATCGATGGCATTTTGAGAGCCACTAATATTCTATTGGCTGGATTAAACTTTGTGGTGGCTGGCTACGGCTGGTGCGGCCGTGGCGTGGCTATGAGGGCTAAAGGAGCAGGAGCTAAGGTTATTATCAGTGAGGTTGATCCTCTCCGAGCTCTAGAAGCAGTAATGGACGGATTTCAAGTTATGTCTTTGAATGAAGCAGCTAAAATAGGAGATATTTTTGTCACAGTTACAGGAGATAAAGCGGTCATTAGCCGTAAACATTTTCTCAAGATGAAAGATGGAGCAATTGTGGCTAATGCTGGCCATTTTAACGTGGAAATAGATATCCCTGCTCTCGAAAAATTAGCCCAGAGTAAAAGAAAAATTAGAGATTTTGTTGATGAATACAGCCTAAAAAACGGCAGAAAGATTTATCTCTTAGCTGAAGGACGATTGATTAATCTTTCAGCGGCTGAAGGCCATCCAGCCGGAGTTATGGATATGAGTTTTGCCAATCAAGCCTTGAGCGTTCTTTATTTGGTTCAAGAAGGGCCAAAATTAGCCAAGAAAGTTCATCCTGTGCCTAGAGAAATTGACGAGGAAATTGCTCGTCTTAAACTAAAAACGCTGGGCGTGAAGATTGACAAACTTTCTCTAGAGCAAAAAAAATACTTAGCCGGCTGGGAAGAAGGAACATAATAAATAAACAGTTAGGAGTAAAGAGTAAGGAGTTAGGAGTAAAAGATTACAGGGTTAAGGCAAATAGACGGTAGGGTCTGTTGTCCTCAACATACCGTTATCATAATGTTTTTAATAGGGAAACTCTCAGGAAAGGTAACGATTCCTATCCATCCTTGCCAAAGATCCCCCACCCAACCTATGGGCTTCGGATGGATAAGAATCGCCGTTTTTCCTGCCAACATTAATCGAGAGATTTAAAGTCTAAGGTAAGAAAGAGGGACGATCTGCTATCCTTAGAAATCTGTTTAATTATATAGAACAGACCTTCCAGCTTAATCACTCCTTACTCTTTACTCCTAACTCTTTACTTTTTACGGCTTTTAATCATCTTCAAATAATCTTTTATTTTCTTCTTCATTTCTGGATCGCTTGCTTTGGGGGAAATTTTTTCAAAAAGGGTTTTGGCTTTTTCTAATTCTTTATTTTTAAAATAGGCCACCGCCAAATTAAAATTTAAGTAAAAATCATCGGGAATTATTTTAATTCCCTTTTCATAATTGGCAATAGCTTCATCAAGTTTGTTTTGCTTCTCCAGGATTATGCCTTTGAGATTATAAGCCATAGCCATGCTGCTATTTATCTGGAGAGCTTGTTCCACATAGCCTAAGGCCTCTTCCAATTTATCCTGGGCGAAATAGAGTCTGGCCAGATTATAATAGGGAAGTTCTCTTGAATTATAATTTTTATCAGAAGCAGCTAATCTGAACTGGGCTTCAGCCTTATCAACCAGGCCCATTTCCTGATAAACCATGGCCAGATTATTTCTGGCTTCAGAGAAACTAGGATTTATGGCTAGACATTTAAGGAAATATTTCTCTGATTCAGAAAATTTGCCTTTCATAGAATAGGCTAGGCCTAATCCGTTTAAAGCTAAATAATAATTGGGATCAAGTGAGAGAGTTTTGTTAAAATAGTTAATGGCTTGATCAACGTTGCCTGCATTTAAATAGAAAGAGCCCATGCTGTAGTTATAGCGAGGACTTTTTTTCCTTGATTCTTCAATTTTTTTCTGAGTTGAAGCACAGAATACAAGGTTAATAACTAAAGCCATAATTAGAACTAGTTTGAATTTCATCCTTCCCTCCTGAGTTAATTATAATGTTCTTCTTTTAATCTTCGGGTCATCAGGTCTTTGACAGCCTGTTGGGGATTTTTATTATTATACAAAACTTGATAGACTTCTTCACAAATAGGCATTTCTACTCCTTCTCTTTGGGTCAAAAGGCGGGCTGAAAGGGTGGTAGTAACTCCTTCAACTACCATTTTCATGCCGGAGACAATTTCAGTCAAAGATTTGCCTTTCCCCAGTTCTGAACCGAGGTAGCGATTGCGGCTGAGCTTTCCAGTACAGGTAAGGACGAGGTCACCAATACCGGCCAGTCCAGAGAAAGTCTCTCTTTTTGCTCCTAATTTTAGACCCAGTCTTGTTATTTCATAAAGGCCCCTGGTTAATAAAGCGGCCATGGAGTTATGCCCGAGTTGGAGAGAGTCTAAAATTCCAGCAGCAATGGCGATGACATTCTTTAGAGCGCCAGCCAGTTCGACTCCGATTATATCCTGGCTTGTATAAACCCGGAAACTCACGCTTGAAATCAACTTCTGGATTCTTTGGGCCAGAGTTAAGTCTTTGGAGGCAATAACGACAGCGGTGGGCTGCTCTTCGGCTACTTCCTTGGCAAAACTGGGACCGGAAAGAACAGCAATTTGAGGAAAGAATTTTGGCAAGAATATTTCTTCCATGACTTGGCTCATTCTTTTTAGTGATTCTTCTTCAAGGCCTTTAGTCAAACTGACGATTATCTGTTGACCAGAAAGATGAGGAGCCAGTTGATTATAGATTTGGCGGCAAAACTTAGAAGGAACAGCTACAAAAACAATCTGAGAGCCTTCGACGGCTTCTTTTAAATTATGAAAGAAAGAAACTGGGGGAGGAAATGTATAGCCAGGGAGGAAAGTTCTGTTTTCTTTTCTTTGAATTATATCTTGATAGATGTCAGCTTCTCTAATCCAGAGCTGGGTTTTGAGTTTCATCCTCCCAAGATAAAGAGCAAAGGCACTGCCCCAGGTTCCTCCACCAATTACACTAACTTTCACTTAATTCTTTCTCCTATCTTTCTTTCTTTGCCTTGAGCAAGGCGCCAGATGTTGCCTTTATGCCTGAAGCCAACCACTATAAAAACGGCAATTCCCAAGACTATGATTTTGTAATCTGCTCGAAAGAGAAAAGCTGAAAGAGGTAAATTTAAAACAGCTAACAGAGAGCCTAATGAGACATAGCGGCTAATCAAGGTCACGATCAGAAAAAGAAACAGACTAATCAAGAGTGGTTTGAAGGCTAAGAGACTGAAGACACCAATAGTGGTGGCTACTCCTTTTCCTCCTTTGAACTTGATATAGATGGGGAAACAATGGCCAACTACAACCAAAAAGCTGCAGATAACAGCCAAACTCAAGTCATTAAAAATTTTTAAAACAGCATAAACCGGTAAAAAACCTTTTAGGAAATCGCCAGCAAAGACAACCAAGCCATACTTCCAGCCTTTAAGCCGCAGAACGTTAGTAGTTCCTGTGGCCTGGCTGCCGAAGCGACGGATGTCTTTTTTCTCGCTCAGATAAAAGATGATATAACCAGTAGGAATAGAGCCGATTAGATAGGAAAGTAAAGCACTTATTATTTTCATGATAATTCAAACTCAGCCAGAGCCTGGTACTCAGCCCCTGTTGGTTTAAGGATGCTCCTAAAAAAGGTTATTTTCTTAACTTCCATCTGGCCGAAACTCTTTTCTCTGTTCTTTTCCATATAAGCCATAATCTTCCCCAGTTGACTGCCAATTTTAACTCGTCCTAAAGTGAGGTGAGGATGGAAAAGCCTTTTTTCTGGAAGAAAGCCCAGTTTAGATAATTTCTTTTCAATGTCACTTTGAAGAATGATTAGCTTTTTGTTTTCCTCGATTCCGATCCAGAGCACTCTTGGCTTTTTCTTTCCTGGAGGAAAAGTGCCTGTACCTTTAAGCTGAAGAGAGAAGGAAGCATGGTCTTTGGAAATTTCTGATAAACAGGATTTGATTTCGTCTAATTTATCTTCTTCTATTTCGCCTAAAAATTTAAGGGTCAGGTGCATGCCATTTCTTTTGACCCATTTTATGTTGCTACTTATAGCCGCCAGTTTCTGGATAAAATTAGAAAGTTCATCTTTTATGGGTGGAGCAAGATCAATGGCAATAAAAGTTCTCATTTTGATTGATTAACTACCTTAATGTTAGTAAATAGTAGCGAAGCATATCTAAAGCCTTCTGGGTAGACTGAAATTTGACAGCCTCTCTCTGGCCTAAAAAAAGATTTTTTGAGACTTGGCTTTCTTTGGCTGCAGAGAGAGCTACATAGACTAGGCCAACTGGTTTGGCTGCTGTTCCTCCTGATGGTCCAGCAATACCAGTTATACCCAGACCAATCTCAGCCTGAGCTTTCTTTCTGACTCCTTCAGCCATAGCTTGAGCTACTTGAGAGCTAACAGCCCCATATTTTTCTATCAAGTCAGCCGGAACATCAAGTAAGGATATTTTAGCCTGATTGCTGTAGGCGATTACTCCCAGAAGAAAATAATCTGAGCTGCCAGGGACATTAGTTAATCTATGCCCCAAAAATCCACCGCTGCAGGATTCAGCCACAGACAGCTTTTTATTATGATGTCTTAAAAGTTTACCTACCATTTCTTCAAGTTCTTGGCCATCAGTGGAAAAAACATTATCTTTAAGCTTTTGGAGAAGCGATGTTTGCAGTTTATTTAAATTTTTATCGGCCTCCTGCTGGCTGCGGCTGGAGGTTGAGTGAAGAGTAATTTCTATCTGGCCAGGATAAGCTATGGTGGTAACCTTTACCTTAGGAAATTTGGGATATAAATTAGAGATTAAGCTTTCAATTTGAGACTCTGTTAAACCGGCTGTTTTTAAAGTGGCTCTGGCAGTAAATCGACTTTTAAATTTCTGCAATCGAGGCCAGACATCTCTTTCAAACATAGGTTTCAATTCTTGAGGCGGGCCGGGAAGGAGGATGATTACTTTAGATTCGGTTTCCAACCAGAGGCCAGGAGCAGTTCCATTTTTGTTGGCTAGAATTTCTGCTCCTTCAATTAAATAGGCTTGCTTTTTATTGATCGGTGGCATTTTCAGGCCTCGGCGCCGGAATCTTTCTTCTATTAAGGCCATCAATTCCTGTTTAAAAATGAGTTTTCGACCAACGACATGAGCTACTGCTTCCCGGGTTCTATCGTCGTGAGTAGGTCCTAAGCCGCCGATTGTGATCAGAATATCAACTCGGTTAAGAGAATTATAGATGGCTTGAGTAAGTTCAGGCCAGTCATCACCAACGATAGTCTTATAGGAAATGTTTAGACCCAAATCGTTTAATCTTTGGCTGAGAAAAAGAGAATTTGTATCCTGAAAATAAGGCGTAAGGAGTTCAGAGCCGACAGCGATTGTTTCCACCCTGAACTCTTTTGTTATTTTCATTTTATCAGAAAGAAAATATAGGTTATAATTCCTGCATAAAGTCCAGCGGCTACATCGTCAAGCATAATTCCCCATCCGTGAGGGAATAATTCCACCCTTTTCAGGGGGAAAGGCTTAATTATATCAAAGAAGCGGAAAAGTAAAAAGCTGAGGCCGAGGCCTAACCAGGAAGGATTCAACTGAAATAGGGCAAGATATTGACCACAGGCTTCATCTATAACTATTTTTTGCGGATCCTTTTCATTTAGAGTTGAGGAATAAATGGTTGAGACAAAGCTGCCCGCCAGAAAAAGAAGAAAAAAGAGAAGAAGATGTAACGGCCAGCCTAATTTAAAGAGAAAAAATTTATAAATAATAACTATTATGAGACTGGTCAGGGTGCCTGGAGCAAAAGGAAAATAGCCAAGGCCGAAAAAAGTAGCTAATATCTTAGAAAGTGTTTTCATTAAATAATTTTTCCGTATAAATCATATATATCATGAGCTGTGATTTCAACTTTTTGAATAGTATTGATAACTTCGGCTAAAGGAAAGGAAGAGGTAAGGAAAATTAGGCCATCAACTTCAGGGGCTTGCCAGGGTGAGCGGCCTACAATTTGAGAAGGGTCATCTTTTAAAGTGCCTTCTATTAGAACATCTATTGTTTGCTTTAAATATTTTCTGTTATTTTGGTAAGAGATTTCAGCCTGGATCTCCAGAATTTTTTCTTTTCTTTTTTCTTTAACAGCTTTTTTTATCGGGTCGCCTAAATCAAAACAGCTTGTGCCTTTTTCTCGGGAGTAAGTGAAAACACCTAAGTGGTCAAATCTTGCCTCGCGGACAAAATTTTTTAAGGTTTCAAATTGCTGCTGGCCTTCTCCTGGAAAACCGACAATTAAAGTAGAACGAAGAGCAATATCTGGAATTTTTTTTCTTATTTTCTTAATCAATTTTAGAGCTCTCTGACCATCCATGCCTCTTTTCATTTTTTTTATTATAGTCGGATCAGCATGCTGGAAAGGAATATCAAGATAAGAACAGATTTTCCTCTCCTGCATTATTTCTAACAGGGAGTCAGTAATTTCTTCAGGATAACCATAAAGAACTCTAATCCATTCCAGTTTTTTGATTTTAAGCAGTTCTTGAAGGAGCAGGGTCAAGCCATTTTCAAGGCCTAGGTCCCGGCCAAAATAGGTTGAGTCTTGAGAAATAAGATTGATTTCTTTAACACCTCGTTCAACCAGATTTTTTACTTCTTGAATTATTGACTGGGGCTGGCGGGACTGATAAGGGCCTTTAATAAGAGGGATAGCACAAAAGGAACACTGATGGCAACATCCCTCTGAAATTTTAACATAGGTCCAAGCTGGAGGAGTGGAAAGATAGCGGGGAGAAGTGTGGTCATAAAGAAAACAATTGGAGGGAGCTGAAAAAGGCTTGTTTTCTACGCATTCTACGATTTTGGCAAAGCCATTAACTCCCAGCCAGGAATCAATTTGAGGGAATTTTTTTTTTAAAAATTCCTTATCCCGGCTGACATAACAGCCAGCGGCAATTATTTTTTTGCTTTTATATTTTTTTTTAAGGGCTACGGCTTCTTTTAGAAATTGAAGAGATTCTTCTTTTGCCGGCTGGATAAAGCCGCAGGTATTAATAATGATTACTTCTGCCAGAGATGGGTCGGAAACAAAGCTGTAACCTGCCCGGTCGAGATAACCCAGCATAACTTCGCTATCTACCAAATTTTTAGCACAGCCGAGCGAGATAAGGGCAATTTTTTTCATTAGAAATAAATTGTAGAACGTAAAGCGTAAACAGTAAAGAGTGAAAAGTGAACAGTGAGGAGTAAGAAGTTTAAAGTTAAAGGTTTAAGGCAAGAAAGATGTAGGGTCTGCTGTCCTCAGCAGACTGTTATACCTTAATTATTAAGGATAAATTCTGTACAAAAGGCGGGGGAAGGGAATTGTTTCCCTGATGTGTCTAATCTTACAAACCCAGGCTAAAGTTCTTTCCACACCTAGGCCGAAACCGGCATGAGGAACAGATCCGTATTTTCTCAGATCAAGGTACCATTGGTAATCTTTGCGAGGTAACTTATATTCTTTTATCCTTTGTTCGATAAGATTTAGATCGTGAATTCTCTGGCCACCGCCAATTATCTCTCCATATCCCTCTGGAGCAAGGACATCCACTCCAAGAACAAGGTCTGCCCTTTCAGGAGCAGGCTGCATGTAGAAGGCTTTTATTTGAGCAGGGAAATGGGTAATACAGACTGGGTTGTCAGATAATTCCGAAATAAGAGTTTCCTCCGGAGCTCCAAAATCGTCTCCCCATTTTATGCTTGAGCCTTTTTCTTGAAGCTTTTTAATGGCCTCCTCGTAAGTAATTCTGGGAAAAGGCTTTTTTATTTTTTCCAGGGGTTTAGTGTTCCTTTCCAGAATATTAAGCTCCTTTTTTCTTTTGGTTAATATTCTTTGGATAATAAACAGGATCAGATCTTGACTAAGCTCAATAACATCGTCAAGAGTAGCAAAAGCAATCTCAGGTTCTACCATCCAGAATTCGATAAGATGCCTTCTTGTTTTTGATTTTTCAGCTCTAAAGGTGGGACCGAAACAATAAACTTTGCCAAAAGCCATAGCGGTAGCTTCATTATAGAGCTGGCCGCTTTGGCTCAAGTAAGCCTTTTGCTCAAAGTATTCTGTTTCAAAAAGAGTAGTTGTTCCTTCACAGGCACTAGGGGTTAAGATGGGTGTATCCATCAAGCGGAAACCGCGGCCGTCAAAAAAGTCTCTGATAGCTTTAATCAATTCTGCTCTTATTTGGAGGATGGCATGCTGTTTTTGGGAACGCAGCCAGAGATGACGGTGCTCCATCAAGAAAGGTACGCCATGAGCTTTGGGAGTGATAGGGTAGTCCTCAGAAATTTGGAGAATTTTAATATCCTCAATATTTAATTCATATCCACCTGGTGCTCTTTTATCTTGACGGACAAGGCCGCGGACAATAAGAGAAGATTCTTGAGTAAGTTTATCGAATTTTTCAAAGAGTGGGTGATCCTTGGTGGGACTAAAGATTGTGGCTTGAAGGATACCTGTGCCATCCCTTATGAGAAGAAAGCGGACTTTACCGCTCGATCTTTTGTTATAAAGCCAACCTCTGATTTCAATCTGCTGATCTTTATAGTTAGCAATATCTTCGATATAAACCCACTTCATAATGCTCAGATTATAAATAATAAATGATTAGAGGTCAACGAAACAGAGGCTCTATGACAAAAAGTGGGGTCAGACCTTCATAAGTTTCATAACTTTTATTCCTACAATAATTGTAATAACTTTTGTCCCTTACAAACCGAGGAAATATATCAATAGAGAAGCATAATTTATGAAACTTATGAAGGTCTGACCCCATGTATATAGAGCCTGAAACAGATGGCCCTACCTAGCTGCCATTATGTTTGAAACAGTCCGCTGGGGACAGCGGACTCTATAGGTATTTAATTAACGGTCCATTGAGGTCAATGGACCTTACAGCAATAGGCTCAATATTCCTCGTTATTCAGGTTAGAGATTTTTCTTAAGTTCTCTACTATTTCAGGCAATTCTCGAAGGACAGTGTCTATGTCCTCTTCAGTATTGAATCTTCCCAGAGACATTCTTATTGAAGAACGAACCACCTCAGGCCTTAAACCAATAGCCTGCAAAACATGGGAAACTTCCTCTGAGCCTTCGCTGCAGGCAGAGCCTGTAGAAACATAGATTTCTTTTGTGGCTAGAGCCAAAAGAATAGCCTCTGCCTCCAAACCAAAGAAGGAAAAATTGAGTGTTCCTTTTATCCTCTGGGTTTCATGGCCGTTAAATTTAACGTTTGGAATTTTGTCTTCAATTCCCTTTTTTAATTTTTCAGCTAATTTATTTATTAATTTCTTATCCTGGAGACCTCTTTTTTGCATTACCCGGACGGCTTCACCAAAGCCGACAATGCCTATGGTATTTTCTGTACCTGCTCTCATTTCTCTTTCTTGATGGCCACCATAGATAAGGGGAGAGATCTTGGTCCCTTTCCTTATATATAAGGCTCCAATCCCTTTTGGTCCATAAATTTTATGAGCAGAAATAGATAGTAAATCTACTCCTAAAGAGTCAACCTTAACCTCTATTTTACCAAAGGCCTGGACAGCATCGCTATGGACTAGAACACCATTTTCTTTAGCAATCTTACTTACTTCCTTAATTGGCTGGATAGTTCCAATTTCGTTGTTTGCTAGCATGATGGAGATGAGAGCGGTGCGGTGGGAGATGGCTTTTTTAAGAAAATCTATATCAATTACCCCTTTAGAATCTACCGGAACATAGGTGACTTTACAGCCTTTTTTTTCAAGGTAATTAGCTGTCTGAATCACGGCCGGATGCTCAATGGCTGAAGTGATAAATTCATTTTTATCTGGGTGAGCATCCAGTATTCCCCTAATAGCAAAATTGTCAGCCTCAGTGCCAGAGCCAGTAAAGATTATTTCAGAACGGCTTGTACCTAAAGCATTGGCTATAGTCTGTCGGGCCTCATTGATCATCTCTTTGATTTCTCTCCCTATGGGGTATAGAGAAGAAGGATTGCCAAAATGCTCTCGGGCAAAGTCAGCTATTCTGGCCGCTACCTGGGGATCAATAGGTGTAGTAGCATTGTTATCTAAATAAATCATTTCCTTACCTCATTTAGCTATTATATATTCTTTTTTAAGACAAAGTCTACTAAAGTCTACTCTTGCTACATATGTATTTTGAAGAGAGTGATAGTTTATAATAAGAAAAATTATATAACATGAGAAGCGACTGGAAAAACCTTTTTTGAACCAGCTATGTCTTTGTCGAAGGGAGTAAAATCAGGAAAATTTTAGAAGCAGGGGATAAATCTCAGCTTGACTTCTCTTGTAATATTTTAACAACCTCCAGCCCAGCTCTTTTCTGTCCTTCTTTGGCAGCGGCACCGATATGGGGAGTAGCCATTACCTTGGGATGATCGACCAGAGAGAAATCTTGTGGTGGTTCTTTTTCCCAAACATCAATGGCTGCGGCCCTTACTTTACCTGATTCAAGAGCCCTTAAAAGAGCTTTCTCATCCACCACTCCGCCCCGAGAAGCATTAACAATAATTACTCCATCTTTCATCTTTTGAAATTCTTGATCGCTTATCATATGTTTTGTTTGTTCTGTTAAAGGCAGATGAAAAGTTATAATATCAGCTTGGCTTAGCAGTTCATCAAGGGAGACCTGCTTTATATCCAAGTCAGTTTTGATATCGATGACATCATAAGCGAGTATTTTCATGCCAAAAGCCAAAGCCCGGTGAGCCACTTCCCGACCTATTCTACCCATACCGACGATGCCCAATGTCTTTTGATAGAGCTCTGTACCTGAGAGGAGCTTTTTTTCCCACCGGTGGGCCTTCATAGATAAATTAGCTTGACCATGATTGCGGACAGCCCCCAGCATGAGTCCCATTGTGTGCTCTGTCACAGAAATAGTAGTAGCTGCAGGGGTATTAGCCACTTCAATGCCCTTTTCTTGGGCAGCTTTGAGATCAATATTATCCAAGCCGATTCCTGCTCTAATAATGAGCTCTAATTTGTCAGCAGCTTCAATGACCTTGCGGGTAACTTTGGTGGCACCTCTAACTACAGCCACCTGAAAATCTGGGATTGTCTGGATGAGTTCATCTTCATTCATCCCTGTCTTTAAGGTTATTTCCAGCCCAGGCAGAGATTTTAATTTAGCCAGAGCTTCGGGGTGGAGAGGATCTGCAACTAATACTTTCATCATTGCCAATTCTCCTTTAAGACGGCTTCGGCTGCCTTGATTGAGCTTCCTTCTTCAAAGTTGAAGCCTAGTTCAGAAAGACTCATTTCCAGGGCAGTAAGGGCTGTAACGATATCGAAACCACCCATGTAACCTAAATGAGCAATGCGGAAGATTTTTCCTTTGTAAGGATCCTGGCCGCCAGCAATATAAGCGTTATATTTTGCCTGCATTGTTTTTACTAACTGAAGGCCATCGACTCCTTCGGGGACTTTGACTGCAGTCAGGATATTGCCGGGCCTTTTAGAAAGGAGTTCCAAGCCCAAAGCTTTAACTCCAGCCCTGGTAGCATCCCCTAGAATACGGTGGTGCTCGAACAGCCGTTCTAAGCCTAAAGACCTAATAATATCCAAGGATTTTTGTTGCTGAATGATAAGGGAAACAGCTGGAGTATAGGGAGTTGTTCTTTTAGCCAAACTTTTTTTATAAGCTTTAGCGTCAAAATAAAAAGCAGGAGGTTTTTTTTGTTCGACAATATTCCAAGCTTTAGGACTGAAGGCAATATAAGCCAAACCGGGAGGAATCATAAATGATTTTTGGGAACCAGCCACAAGGACGTCTACCTTCCAGTCGTCCATTGGACAGGGAGTAGCCCCAAGTCCAGAGATGCCATCTACGACAAAGACGGCTTCTGAGCCAGCTAAAACCTGACCATATCCTTGAATATCATAAACAGTTCCTGAAGAGGTTTCAGAAAGAGAGGTGAAAACAGCTTTTGTTTGGGGGTTAGCCTTTAACTCTTCAGCCAGCTGCTCTTTACTGAAATCATCTCCCCATTCTAAATTGATTTCTTTTACTTCAGCTCCAAATGCTCGGGCCAGTATACCCCATCTTTGACCGAATTTTCCACCGTTGATGGTAATAACTTTGTCCCCAGGAGAAACAATATTGGCCACGGCCATTTCCATTGCTCCTGTTCCGGATGAGGTTAGGACAAAGACATCATGACTTGTTCCAAAAACATATTTAAGGCCATCAACGACATCCATAAAGATATCAGAGAATTCTGGAGTTCGGTGATGGATAATAGGTTCAGCGGCCACTGACAGAGCTCTGTCAGGAACAGGGGTGGGACCGGGAGAGAGAAGATAATATTTTTTTATCATATTAAGCCTCCTTTATATTTTTAATGATCTAGATTCAAATTTGATAATTAAATGCTATTACTTGTTAACAAATAACCTCTTTAGGATTATATAAGTTAACAAAATTTTGAGCTTCAGTCAATCAAATGATGAAACAGTGAAGAGTAAAGAGTGAGGGGTAAAAAGATTAAGGCTTAAATCAGAGGGTGGCCTTTACAGCATTGTCTATCTTAGAGCTGCTTTAGGAGCTCAGTCAGGAGAGCAGTTTTCTGAATGAGAGAAGACAGAAGCAGGTTTTCATTATCTGCATGAATTCCTTCTCCTTCAGGACCAAGACCATCTACAGTGGGAATACCCAAATTAGAGGCGAAAGAAGCATCAGAACCCCCGCCTGATTTTCCTGCTTCCAGATTAATATTCAGAGAAGAGGCTATTTCATTAATTTGTTTAAATAATTGGCTGGATGGCTTGGTTTTTTCCATGGGAGGAGTCAGGCTTTCTAGGGTAAAATTAAGCTTTGCCCCTGGAATTGTAGGTTTTAGCTGTTTTAGGGTATTCAATATCCTGGCTTTTTGTTTGTTTCGCCAGAATCTTATATCCAGGACTGTCCATGCATTAGCGGCCACGATATTGGCTTTTTCTCCTCCGCCTATCAAGCCAATATTGACAGTGACCTGGCTTGTTCTCAGCCTTTTCAATTTTTGAAGCTGATTGACAATCTCTTCAATAGCGTTAATACCCAATTCAGGATTTCCAGCATGGGCAGCTTTACCTTTTGCCTCAAGACGGATGACAAGACGTCCTTTTCGCTCCATCTTTAAAGCCCCACCTGGCAAAGCCGGTTCCAAACAGAGCACATATTTTGATTTGCGGGCTAACGCTTTAATCAATTTTTCAGAGGCTTGACTTTGAATTTCCTCAGCTGAATTGAGAAAAACAGCAATTTTTTTCTTGGGTTTAAGATTTAGTTGATGCAAAGCTCTTAGAGAGAGAATGGCCATAGCTAGGCCAGCTTTCATATCCAATACACCCGGGCCAAAAACTTTTTGGCCGGAAACATAAAAAGGCATCTTTTTAATTTTGCCTACAGGCCAGACGGTATCTAAATGGGTGAGTATCAGAATTTGCTCTGGGGGCTGTTGTCTTTTTTGGCCTGGATATTCCACCAGGTAAATATTGCCAATTTCTTCTTGAGGAAAAGAAGTGACTTTGACTCCCAATTTTTTGAACTCTCTAATAACGAAAGAAGAACAGCTGTCAACCGCTTTTTTGTCAGATGAAGGCGACTCCAGCTCCACTAATTTCTTTAGAAGGTGAATTATTTCTCCGCGGCGGGATTTAAAATAATGATAAAAATCCATGACTCCTCCTCTTTCCAACTTAATTTAACACAGATAAGACAGTTTGAAAACTTGAATTTTTTGGGTAAGCTGGAGATGGTTATCTCTTAACATTGACTTTTAGCCTGGATTAAGTGATGATTTTTAAAAACATGAAGAAAAAATTATTAATGTTTTTATTGGCTATCAGCTTGGTAGGTTATGGCCAAAACTGGGCCAGGGCAGAAAGGTTAAGTATTCATGTCAGCGGCGGTTTTTCTTCTCCTTCCCTCTCTAACATTAAAACTGGCTTTGAGACTGGTTTCGGCTTTGCCTTAGGCCTAAATAAAAAAATAACTATCTCCTTCAATTTTGGTTTCTGGAAAAGTCAAGTTGATGAAAAAGCCGGGCAGTTAAAGGAAGGGAACCTTACCGTAACTCCTTTTTTGGCCGAAATCCAGTATTCTTTTCCAGGAGGCAAAAAATTTGCTCCTTATGTTTTGCTGGGGGCTGGTTTTGTCTTTTCTAACTTTGCTCTTAAGGATTTGATAACCATTCCAGAAATTAGAATCAGCCAAAAGATTGAGAATGGTCCTGCTCTCGAGGCGGGCCTGGGAAGCCAAATGCTCCTCTCACCCAAGTTGGCTGTTTTTGCTGAGGCTCTTTATCTTTATCACCGTGCAGAAGCGACGACAACCATCTCTGATTTAAATTTCGGTTTAACTGAGGATAAATTCAACCTTAATATGAGTGCTTTTTTAATAAGCCTGGGGATTAAATATTACCTTTAAATAATTGGCTCATCGCAATGATGGATACCTGTAATGAGAGAACAAGGTGAATTTAACTGGATGGGCGGCACGGGGTAGGTTGGGTCGGGGTGTCTCCGCCCGCAGCGGAAGGGGTTCCCCACGGGGGATGGGTGGAGCGAGGACGGAGATATACCGTGACAGGACCCATTTCTCAGTTCATAGACCTCGATTTGCAAACTAAGAGTACTCATTATTGCGATGAGCCAAATAATTTTAATCTTCTAGCTAAATAGGAAAAAAGAACTCTTACTTAAGCAGTGAAAATATTCTCCTGTAAAGAGATACAAATTTTCTTAAGATATAGCCTATAGGCTTCATCTTGAGTTTAATGGCCCGGTAGCGGCAAACTTCATGGCAGCACATGCAGTGAATACATATTTGTTTGTCTATCCAGGCAGAGCCAGAAACAGGTTGAGCAGCCCCTGTAGGGCAAATGCGTACACAATCCAAGCATTTAGTGCATTCTTTTCTTATAACCTCAGGTATAAGAGTTAATTGGTCTTGAAGATAGGCATAAAGGAAGGCCGGCAACTTGCGTCTTAAAAAACCAAAGGCAAGGGCTGAGTGCTTAAAGTCTCGAACTTCAACTTCCTTTATCTTTTCGCCTGTGATTTCAATTTCCTCAATTTTGCCCACACCCAGGCCTCTCTCATGAGCAAAAAGAGTAGTGTAGATACTAAGAGGATTGAAACAAATAATTTTGGAAGCAACCGCATCCAGAGCTACTCCATCTTTACTAGCCAGAATTAGCCCCACCTTTCGGGGGTGACCGGCTGAAGGCCCCTCGCCCTCCATAGCCATGATAGCGTCCATAATGGTCAGTTGAGGAGGTGAACAGCTATAAATGTCAACTAACATTTGGCTGAATGTCTCGAGTCGACCATATAGGCGGTGGTAATTGAGACGAAGACCCTGAGGGATAGCTCCATACATATTTTTAACAGCGCCGGTGAAAATAGTAAATGAATGAGTTTTGAGTTTGGGCAAATTGATGACTAAATCGGCCTCAAGAATAGGGCGCGAGAGGTAAACTTTGTTTAAAACTTCTCCCTGGCAGTGAACTTTTTTAAAACCTGTTTCTTTTAGATTTAGCAGGCGGACACCCATCTCCTCGCACATTTGTTGGTAGCCACTTTTTAGAAAAGCGTCATTTTTTTTAGAATAGACGTCATCACCTACTGTAATTTCAGTTTGGTATTCTTTCAGAATTTTCAATAACTGACGGGTAAAAGCAGGATGAGTATTAATTGCTTTTTCAGGTGGAGAAGAGGAGAGATGATTAATCTTAATGAAAACTCTGGCTCCAGGTTTTATGAGCTCTTTTAAACCATTTATGAGCTCTAGGCTTTTCTTTAAAGCCTGATAGAGATTTCGGTTCTGATAATCGCTGATTTTTACTATTGATACTTTTGGTTTTGTCATTTTAAGTATTTATTATAATCTGAAACCTGGAGAAAATCTTGGTTTAAATAAAATTATTTGAAGATCAATAGTGAATAGGTATCAGCTACATAAGCATAGGAGCCATCAATGGCCAGGCCTTTGGCTTGACCGGGAGTATCGTAATGGCTAAAGGCTGTGGGGGCTGAAGTGTTAGTTATATCTAAAATCTGGAAGCCAGACTGACCATCAGCTACCAATAAATAATGGCCTCTAGAGACAGATTCCTCAGCCTGGCGTGGGCTGTCGTAGTTCCCCACCAGGTGGGGCAATTGAGGCCCTGAAATATCCACAATCTGAAGTCCTTGCTCAGCGGCAGCCACATAAGCCAGATGACCGCTTAAGCTCAGGCCAAAAAGAGCAAAGGCTCCGCCAATCATAAAATAGCGCCTAGTCAACACTTTTTTCATCCAAAATCACTTTTTTGCGGATTTAGTAAGGATAAAAGCTTTAAAGCCCATTTTTTCTGGGGAGATTCAAAAACAACAGCCACCATATTTTTGGTGACTTTAGCCGCTGTCCATTTTTTGTTCTCCATCTGGGCCAGGCCAGAAGGAAAAGCTTCAGGCATATAAATTTTTATAAAGTTTTCATAAGCTTCAGCGGCTTTCCTTTGATCTGCATATTTTATAAGCAGAAAATAAGCAGTTTGGCCGTTATTTACTCTATATGCCGCCCAGAGACAATCAGTCTTAGGTCCTAAATGGAGGATGTTTTCGCTGGCGATAAAATATAGATTGTTTAAAGGAATATAACTATGAAGATAGCTAATTTTATTTTCTATGAGGCCTTCAGCAGGCAGAAATTTAAGTAGAGAAGGTTTGCTACCAGGTTCAATAAGAGCGGCCACTCTCTTGGCTAGTTCTAAAATAGCAGGCTTTGATTTTTGTTCATCGCCCATGGCTATTATGGAAACAAAATACCGACCTTTCCAGAATCTGAGCAAGCCGCCTCCATATTCTGATCCTTGTCCAAAACCAGCTTCTTCACCCTCTCGTTCTACTGAAAATATACCAAAGGCATCAGCTGATGATCCCATGTCATAAATATCAAGGATAATTTCTTCATGATCAGGATTTACATATCTTCTTACGTAAACTTGCTTGAATCCATAAGTCAGATAGAGCTCGCCTCCGCCATCTATGTATTTAAATATAGTTTCTCGGTTATAAATTTCATCTTTACAGTAAGCTTTCCAGTTGAGAATTTGATCTGGCAAAGCTTGATAGAGATCATTCATGCTCCCTCCTAAGGATAGGATGAGTAACATCAAAACGAAAAATATTGAAGCTTTTCTTATGGCTGTTTTTCCTTATAAAAATATAAAATTAAAATACTCAGCATTGAAGCTGGAGTCAAGTCCTAAAGGGCTCTATAACAAAAAGCAGCAGACGGGGTCAGACCTTCATAAGTTTCATAAATTATGCTTCTCTATTGATATATTTCGTCGGTTTGTAGGGGACAAAAGATATTACTGTTGTTGTAAGAATTAAAGTTATGAAACTTATGAAGGCCTGACCCCACCCGGAATTCACGTCCTAAAGAGAAGAGAGGAATTTCAATCATCAAGGTTTTGGCAATGATTCCAAAAAATATGGCTTTAATTTCTGATATTTGTTGACGGCGCCTCTTAGCTTTGATAATATTCGTTAGAGAAAGTTCAGATCGATTAGAAAGGATAAATATCAGTTAGGATAGATAATCAGAGGATTAGGAAAGATTTCAATCGAAAAATTTCCTTCCCCTATTAAAATTAAACATTAAAAGGAAGTAAAAATGAACATTTATGTTGGCAATTTGGCTATGGAAGCCAACGAAGAAGATTTGCGGCAGGCCTTTGCTGCCTTTGGCGAAGTAACTTCAGTCAAAATTATTACCGATAAATATAGCGGTAATTCCAGAGGCTTCGGTTTTGTGGAAATGCCAAAGAGTCCGGAGGCTCAGGCAGCTATCCATGGCCTGGATGGCACAGATTTAAAAGGGCGGACTTTAAAAGTTAATGAAGCCCGACCTCGTCGCAATGATCGCGGAGGCCGCGGCGGCTTTGGCCGAGGTGGTTTTGGGGGAAAAAGACGTTTCTAAAAATTAATTTTCTGGCTGCTAAAAATATAATTAACATTTACCTTAGAAAATTTTGTTTGACTGGTTGGGGCCCTCAATTTAGAGAAAATTTTTATAATACCAGTTCTATTTCTATCAAAAAAAGAGCTTCACAGCTAATACAAGCTGGATTATTTGAATAACCTTTCCTAATGATTGTCGAGCACTCTTCTTAGGGAAAAAATAAATTAAAGAGTGTAGCTTTTTTAAATAGATGACAGCTGAATTTCAATAAGGAAGAGTGAATGAAAAAATATGAAAGAAAAGCGAGAAAGAAAAGAGAAAGAAAGAGAGAAAAAAGGAAAAGAGAAAAAAGAAGAAGGAGATCCATATAGCTTAAACAAACAGAAATATTAGGAAAATTTTAAGGATTATAAATGGCTGTTAATGATAAGCTGACTAAGGTTCTGGAACAGATGAAGGCAAACCATCTGAAAAAACAAAAGCCTTCTAATGTCTCTTTACCTGGATCTGGCTGGAGTTCGGATCCAGTTAAAATTTATATGAAGGAGATGGGCAGTATACCTCTGCTCTCCAGAGAAGAAGAAATTGCTATTGCCAAAAAAATCGAAAAAGGAAAAGAAATCGCCCTTAAGGCTCTTTCTCAAACAAGATACATCCATGGTCAAATAGTAGCTTTGGCTGAGAAACTTATGGACAATAATGATCTTCTCCAGGCTGTGTTTGATCTTGGCGAGGATGAGTTCACTCCAGAAAGATTAGAAAAAGGGAAAAGGAGAGTTATAGCTAAAATAAATAAAATAAAAAAGTTAAGTTTAAAACTGGATAAACTGCCAAAGTCAAAAAAATATAAAACCGCCAGAGCCCGGCTGATAGTAAGACTTAGCCGATTAATAAGGGCCTTAAAAATTCGCTCAGGCTATCAGGAAAAGATAATTTCTAACCTTAAGCAGAAACTGAATGTCATGGAGAAATTGGCTGAAAACAAACAAGAGTTGGTCTTTCTCCTCCAGAAAAGTGAGGATAACAAGCTGAAGATGGAGCTTGAGAAAAGAATAAGAAAAATTAACCAACACCTGAGGGATTACAGACAGGAAACAGGCATGGATACAATCGATTTAAGCCAAACACTGGAAATCATTGACTCCGGAAAACGACTTTGTAATCAAGCTAAAGAAGAGTTGGTGGCCGCTAACTTAAGATTAGTAGTTTCTATTGCCCGCAAATATAGAAATTATGGTGTCCAATTCCTGGATTTAATTCAGGAGGGAAATATAGGTTTAATGACAGCCGTCGATAGATTTGAGTATCAAAGAGGTTATAAATTTTCGACCTATGCCCACTGGTGGATAAGACAAGCTATTACCCGAGCTATAGCTGATCAAGCCCGCACCATTAGAATTCCTGTTCATATGGTGGAGGTAATCAACAAGCTCAACCGTCAATCAAGGATTCTTGTTCAGGAAAAAGGCAGGGATCCAACCTGTGAAGAAATTGCTAAAAAAATGGATATGCCTTTGAGCAAGGTGGAAAAAGTTATGAAGATAGCCCAAATGCCTCTTTCGCTAGAGACACCCATAGGAGAAAAAGAAGAAAGTCACCTCAGCGATTTTATTATGGATAAGCATCTGCCTTCGCCAGCTGATGAGGTTATTCATCTTGACTTAAAAGAAAAGATTGCCGAGGCTTTGCGAAATCATACTCAGCGGGAAGCTAATATTCTCAAAATGAGATTTGGCCTGGGAGATGGAAATGAGCATACTCTTGAGGAAGTGGGTCAGCAGTACAAAGTTACCCGAGAGAGAATCCGCCAGATCCAAGAAAAGGCTATCAGAAAATTAAAAGGCTCTAAATATAGTCAAAAACTGAAGCCTTTTGCCAAATAGGCTCTTGTCGGTTTATTGTTTCTTGATCTTTTTTAACTGAGCTTGGGCAGTGGCTACCGCTTTTTTTATCTCTGCATTATCAGGATCAAAAGCTAAAATATCATTCCAGACAGAAATAGCTTCAGCCAGCTTCCCTTTCCTGTAAAGTTCAAGCCCCTTTTTAGTTAACTCCAGGCGGCAGATGGTTATCTTCTCTTCCAAGAATTGAGGAGAAAGAGATAAAGGTTTGTAAAATTTTTGGAGTTTGGGGTGATTTTTAGCCAGAGCATAAAAAGTCCGGCCAGCAGCGGAAAATTCTGAGTTAGAAAAAGCTTTGATAGCTTTTTTTTTCATGTTTTCGAGGGCTGTCTGGAGAGGAGATAGAAGGAGGGGATGGCCAGGGTGATTTTTTAAGGCAGCGGTGTAAATATCTATGGCTTTCTGGAACTGGCCTGTCCTTAAGTATTGCTCAGCTTGAGTTTTGCTTCTGTTAATCCTTATTTTATTTATGATTGCCTGCAATGATTGAGAGCTGAAGGAAAGGGGCTTTCCTATTTTTTTGAAATCAGGGAAATTTGCAATCAAAATTAGATAAATTTTTTCTGCCTGCATAAAGTTTTTTTTCTGAAAGGCTTCATCAGCTAAAGCTTTAATCTTTTCGATGGTTTGTAGATAGTTGTCGCGGAGAAGCTGGCTCTCAGGATGAACCTCATAAGCAGTTTTATATGATTCTAAAACTTGTTGGTAGTGGCCTTGATTGAGCTGCTGCTGGAATTGAGCAAGGGGAGGCTCGTAAATTTTCGAGGGAGGAGAAGAGGCGCAGCCTCCCAAATAAATGAGGAGGAGAACAAAAGCGGGGATGAAGATTAATCTGTCTGAACTTTTCATTGTTTTTTCCAGAGATTAGTCGCTTGTCTCGGCCTTTTTTTTCTGACCAGCCTCAAAAAACTTCTAATAAGGCGAGGATTAAACTGTTTGCCGGCTAATTCATCCATTGTTTTTAGGACTTCTTTTTCAGAAAAGGCTTTTCTATAAGGTCTGTCGGAAGTCATAGCTTCAAAAACATCAGCAATAGATATTATAGCAGCTTGAAGGGGGATTTTCTCTCCTTTTAGGCCATCCGGATATCCCGAGCCATCATACCATTCATGATGGTGGCGGACAGCTGGGATGTATTTCAGTAGGGAAGGAGCTTTGCTCAATATTTCAGCTCCATATTCAGGATGACGCTTCATCTCTCTCCATTCGGGAGGCCTCAATTTACCTTTTTTAAGGAGAATATCATCCGGTATCTTTATTTTTCCGACATCATGGAAGAGGCTGGCAATTTGAAGTTCTTCCAGTTGCTCTTTTTTAAGCCCTATTTCTTGACCGAGCAGGACTGATAATTGGGCCACTCTGGTTGAGTGGCCGAGGGTATAGTGATCTCTGGCGTCGATTGCTGCAGCCAGGACTTTAACCGTTGAGATATATGCTTCTTCCAGCTCTTTGGCATATTGAGTAAGTTTATCTCTTTGAGTTAGCAGGGTAGCTGTCATTTCATTAAAGCTTTCAGTTAATCTTCCTAATTCATCGCGGGAATAAACTGTCAAGGGCTCACTTCTTTTTCCTTTTTTAAGCCTATCGACACCGGCTGCTAACTGTTGAATTGGCTTGGTCAGAAAAATGGAAAGAAGGATAGAACTGGTGATTCCTATAAGCAAGATAGCAGCAAAAACAGCCATAAGTTTTCTTTGGACATCTTTCTGGGCGGCTGTAAGGATAGATTTATTAATAGCTAAGATAACCGAGCCGAGATTTTTATCCATAAATACTATGGGGCTGTTCAGTTCAAAAAAATTTCCTTTAGGGCCAGGAATTTCTTTGATTAGGAGACTGTCCATTGTCTTTCTGGACATTATTCCTTCGGGGGAGGAAAAATTCTGACCTATTTTTTTTATATCACTGTGGACAAGAATTTTTTTCTGGGTGTCAACTATAGCTATATATTCGATATCAAAATTGGAATTTTTTATTTTAAAAACGATATTATCCAGACCCAACAGGTCTTGGGATATGAAGCTGTAACCGGCCGTGGAAGCGATGCTTCGGGTTAATGACTCGGCCCTGGCCATAACTTCTTGACTTATGTGATTTTTAATGATGCTAAGGGTTACCAAATAAAAGACAAGGGATACTAAAATGAGCAGAAAAAAAACAAATAAAGCTACCTTGGTCCTGATACTTTTAAAAACAGGAAAGAATATTTTGCTCATAATTTGTAGAGAGTTAAAATTGGATTAAGAAGTGGTCCTCGGGCCAAATAGGCGACGAGGTGTCTTAACCAAAATTTAGTCAATAAAATATATTTATTAAATTTATTAAAGCCCAACGGAATCCTTTAAATTTTATCTGCTAGTTTAACAGAGTTAGAGAAGCATTTCAACAAGAGGCCTGCTGTGCGAATTCCCGGTGGGGTCAGACCTTCATAAGTTTCATAACTTTAATTTTTACAATAATTGTAATAACTTTTGTCCCTTACAAACCGACGAAATATATCAATAGAGAAGCATAATTTATGAAACTTATGAAGGTCTGACCCCGTCTGCTGGCTACGGCAACTTCCTTCCATTCTCGCCAAAAAAGCCGCCCACCCACCACCATCGGCTCAGCTGGAGGGAAATCGCTTTAAAAATAACTTTGCTCATTATTAGCTCTCATGGATTTTTAAATGCTTTTAGACGCCTTAGATAAGGGTTATACTTCTCTATAACTGTAGGTAATAAAAATTGCTATTTTTTGAAATTTTATGACTGGGAGTAATATTAATTTTTTTTAGCTTGTTTAAATCTTAAATAAATTGACAGATTTGTTATAATAAGCGTGCTATATAAGGTGCGCCTGTAGCTCAGGGGATAGAGCGACGGACTCCGGA